>JAIJLI010000695.1 GCA_022722495.1 Dialister sp.
GACCTTGCGAAAATGGAAGCGGCCGCCAAAGTCTTGGAAGGCCGCCACGACTTTACTTCCTTCCGTGGGAACAACGCCGTCCCCTCCGATCCCGTGCGGCTTGTCCATGAGATCCGCCTTCGGAAAGTGGGGCCCCTCATCTGGATCTACGTCACCGGCGAAGGCTTTCTCTACCACATGGTCAGAAACATCGCCGGCGCTCTCGTTGATGCCGGGAGCGGCGTCCTCACTCCTCATGATCTCGAACGGATTTTGGAAGCCCGCGACCGACGAGAGCTCGGCCTCACCGCTCCGGCGGAGGGGCTTGCCCTTCTCAAAGTCTATTTCCAGCCAATCACGAAAGAAGTGATCGATGAGACATTGCAAGAGCCACTCTACCCTTGGTGCGGCGCATAGAAAAAGGGCGTGATGCAAAAGCGTCACGCCCTTTTTGTATTCGTGATTCCTTAGCCGTTGGAAGATCAGACAAAGGCACTATGCTTGTAAAAGTCCTTCTGCCGCTCTGTGAATGAAATTGGCATGATGGGGATCTCCTGTTTGAGCTTATTATGCTCCAAATCTACGCTTAAAAGCCAAGGGGCTGGTCAGGATCTTTAGGTCTATTATAGAGTTAAAAATCTGCCCAAATCATGTGAAACTACCTTTTGCTATAAAGGAAAGATGATCATAAGGTTTTGCAAATACTCATTGTTAGTGCTAGAATGATTAATCAAGAAGAAAAAAGCCCCACATGTAAGGGAGGAAAATTCTATGAAAAATAGATGGATAATTATACCAATCACGCTTTTATGCATTGGTACGCAAGCATCTGTAGATGCTGCAGATGTATCACAACCTTTTGCACACCAGGAATTGCAAAATCAAGCGAAAGAAATAGCCAAGTGGAAAGCAGACAGAGAAAGTCTGCCTCGTATAAAAATAGAAAAAGCAGATGGTGAGAAAGAGATGTCCAGGGGCTCCCTTCCATCAGCTGCTTTTTATGTGCAAGAAATCACGCTGAAAAATCTACCTGAAGAATTGGACTTTCTGTATGACTTGCTTCCTTCCTACGAAAACAGAAATTTGAAACTGTCAGATATAGAAGAATTGGTACGGGAACTGAATCAAAAATTACAAGATAAGGGCTATGTGACAAGCCAAGTGGTAATACCGGAGCAAAATCTATCTGGGGAGAAACTTGTTTTGTATTGTACCCCTGGAAAGTTAGGACAAGTGGTATATGCAAAGGGAAGCGAGATTCTTCCATGGAAAAATGCTTTCCCCATCCG
>JAIJLI010000696.1 GCA_022722495.1 Dialister sp.
GCAAACATTTGATAAACCAGGTGCAGGAAGGAGGAAGGAAGCTTCTTTTCATAAGAAATGAAGCTTTTCATCCGGTCGATCCAGTCTTTCAGTGCCTTATGCTCCGGCCGCGCAAGCATCATGTTCGCGACGCCCATGCAGGCCATGTATAGCTCGAGGATCCCCTTCGTCTCCTGCATCTCCGTCTCATTTTCCATCGCATCTGTAAAATCAGGAAACAGCAGGAGGAGCGCGCCGATTAGCCACTTCACTTCTTTTCGTTCGAAGAACCTGCCCGCCCGCGGCGCATAAGATGAGATGCCCCTTCGCGAAAGCTGGCTCTGCAGCACACGGGAATTCTGGCTCTTCACGGAAGAGCAGAGCACTGCCACCTGATTGTAGTCAGAAATCTGCCCCCGTTTCTTTAGTCCTTCGATGAAATCAGCGACCCTCGTATAGCACTCCGTCCGGCTTCTTCCCGTGATGCGAAGGACCGGCGTCCCCTCCTCCGCAGAAGCAGCCTTGATCTCCCCTTTCACATAGCGATAGAAGCGCCCATCGGGCCCCCGCCACTTCGTTTGCCGTTTCATCCATGCGATAGAGAAGCGGACAATGCCCGGATGCGAACGATAATTCGTATCCAGCTTGAACGTATGGCATGTCTCATAGGTCTTCGAAAATCCCAGAATATTTCCGATGGACGCCCCGCGGAAGCGATAAATGCTCTGGTCATCATCCCCCACCACGAAGATCTGCTGCGAAGAGCCTCCCAGAAGACGGATGAGCTGCTCTTGGATGAAATTCGTATCCTGATACTCATCGATCATGATGTACCGGATCCGTTTCTGCAGCCGGTCAAGGATCTCCGGATAGGAAGAAAGAAGCGCATATGTTTCCTTCTGCAGACGGGAGAAATCAATGAAATGCCTTTCCTCTTCGAGGCGCGTGTACTTCATCATCATCCGTGCGAGCACTTCTATGCGCCCGCCCAGTTGATTCCCGCAGGTCCGCCGCATTTCTTCCGGCAAGAGCAGCTCCTCGGAGAGACCATTCACATAGCGGCAGATCGTCTGGCACTGATGCCATGGAGAGATCCTGATCAGCTCCCCCTGCTTCAGATAGGAATCCTGTACCACACGGCGGAAATTCGGGATCGCCGCAAATTCCTGCAGATGCTCGTACACCAGATACTGCTGCTCAAACTGGTCCACCGACAGATAATTCTTCGGAAGATGGGTATACTCCTGAAACTCTTTCAAGATCGTTCGGCAAATGTGATGAAAGGTAC
>JAIJLI010000697.1 GCA_022722495.1 Dialister sp.
AGACCGCCTTTTTATCGAATTTACTCTCCGTCAGGATGACGGCCTCCAAAAGAGAAGGTGAAATATCTTCCTTCTTCGCGCTCTCTGAAATGAGAAGAGAGATCTCCCGCGAGGGCCGCATAAAGGAAATGTCTGAAAGAATGTAGATCACAAGGCCGCATAGAATGGCCAGAAGAAGGGTGAAGAGCATGACCCCCGTATTTCCCTGATGTCTGTGGACTTCTCTCTTTTTCCGTTTCAAGGCGGTTCTCATGGATTCAGCTCCTTTCAGGCAAAAATGATGTAGGGTTCAGGGTTGTGGGTTCAGGGTTGTGGTGGCGGCTTCGCCGCGAATATATATGAGGCGATGCCCGAAAGTAGTATTCAAGTCTCTAATCACCAGTCCCTAACTCCCCTCATCCGTTCCTTCGCCTTCGCGAGGGCTTCTCTCACCTGTCGGCGGGTGTCTTCGACGGAGCGGCTGTTATCGATGATGACATCCGCATAGTTCAGCTTATTGTCCGTCGGCATCTGCTTATGGATGCGGTCAAGGACCTGCTCTCTGGTGAAGCCGTCGCGGAGCGTGACACGCTCGATCTGCATTTCCAGCGGTACCTTGACGATCCAGACCTCTTCCACACGCAGCTGCCAGGAGATCTCCAAGAGGAGCGGCATGTCGAGTACAACAAGGTCATGGCCTTCCTCCTGGGCCTTCAGAAGCTCTTCCTGCGTGCGGTGCCAGATGAAGGGATGGATGATGGCATTCAGCTGCTGGCGTTTTTCTTCCTTCGTGAAAACGATCGCTGCCGTTTTCAGCCGATCGAGCGTCCCGTCCTCATTGAAAATGGCCTCACCGAAGACGCGCCGGATGTCTTCCATGGCCGCACTGCCCGGCCGCACTGCCTCGCGCGCGAGCATGTCCCCATCGATGATGGGGATCCCCAGCTCCTTCAGGTAGGAGGAGACGGTGCTTTTCCCGCAGCCTACGCCGCCGGATAATCCGATACGATACATAATGAGATAACTTCCTTTGAATGATAATGAGAAAAGGGGTAAGGGTTTAAGGTTTAAGGTTCAAGGTTCAAGGTTCAGGGTTCAGGGTTAGCCCGTGGGACGGGGCGTCCTTTGATTATGTTTGAAATCTTCATTTGAATTAGAAATGAGAAATGCAAAATGGTGGTGCGGCGCATAAAAATCAGAAGCGCTGCGAAGGTTTGAAATTAGAGGTTTTCTCGTATCGCAAACCTAATCCCTAGCTACTAATCCCTAACCCCTAGTCACCAGC
>JAIJLI010000698.1 GCA_022722495.1 Dialister sp.
ACCAAATTCCTGAAGAATGGAGAAATGGTCTTCTCCATGCTTCTATGCTCCATGATAAGGTGCAGAATTTATATGCAATGCTCCGATGAGAATTTCATCTCTGCTGTTCATAAAATATAATAGCGCTGTATCGGTGTTCGGTACAGCGCCATCAAAAAGTTCGTTTGTTGATTTAGTTTCTATAGTTGTACTCATTTCAATAACTCTAGAATAAATCAGCCAATACTATGGAGATGATTCCTGATGCAACAGCACTTAAAATCCATAGTAAGACTTGTAAAGCACGTCTTACTGTAAAATGTACACGAGCCCAGTGAACATCGGGAGCTGTTGTATCCATGAGAAGTTCCAATTCACTATATTTATTGTAGGCCTGCTGATAGATATCTAACGCTTCGCTAGTATTGATACTTTCTTTGAAACTAAACGTTTGAAAAACAAATAGACAGATCCTCTATTAACCATATTTTTGAGAGAGAATGCTGGAGTTAGTTTTTTGCCAATACGAGCCTCGACAAGTGCATCTAGCTCTTCCGCACTCATCTGCAATATCTCATCGTAAGTTTTTCCTAACTTCCGACTTAATGTTTCTCGTGTCTGTTCATTCAGTATATGCATAAAACTCATTCTTACATTAATTAATACAAAGGTAATCATTTTTCAGTTATCTTCCAAGTATTTTTCACGAATTTAACACAAAAATTTATCAATGGGTAATAATAACGCAGAATCCTGTTGGTATTACTGCCAGCAGGATTCTACGCTTTTCTTATATGTCGATTGCAAAATGAACTCAATTGAACTTAATAGAACTTTCTTGTGAATTCTTATTCAGCATTTGCCTGCTGCTCTGTCTCTGTAGACTCCTGCTGCTGAGTTGTCTCCTCTTGAGTATTCTCCTGTGGAGTCTCCTGAACAGTAGCTGGCTGCTCTGCTTGGGTGTTCTCTTCTGTTACTACAGGAGTATCTGTAGTAGTTTCGGCTGGTGTCTCCTGCTGGATAGAATCCTCAGTGGTAGCCTGTGGCTGGATAGGAGTACCTGTTGTTAATGTATCTGAAGGTGCTTCTGGAGCTACGGTATCAACTGGTGCTACCTCTGCGTTACTTACCATTCTGCTTGATGCAAAAACGTTGCTTACTGAAACCATTACCATAGCTGCGATAGCTGCAAACTACCCAAATATAACAAGTTTAAGTATTAATGTATTTATTTTAGGTACAAAGATACGATTTTTTAGGCTCAATCATCCTAAAAGTATAA
>JAIJLI010000699.1 GCA_022722495.1 Dialister sp.
GCCGACGTGATACAGCAGAGAAAAGAAACACAAAGACGTCGATTTTCATTTTCACACTGACATGGATAACCGCAGGGCAAGGAAGATTTCTCGACTTCGTTCGAAATGACGTTACGAGAAAGCCGCCTGCTGCCAATGTCCCCTTTCCGATTATACTCTGCAATGAATCCGCCTTTCCTTAGCGCGCAAAAAGGGGCTGTGAAGAAATGAATCTTCATTTCTTCACAGCTCCTTTCGTGTAAAAGCTCACTTTCTCAAGGATTCCTTCAGCTGGGCACGGAAGATGCCCGCGCCGCCGTTTGCGGGATGGCGCAGACCGGTGACGGAGAAGCCTGCTTCGGTGAGTGTCACCTCGCTCTTCCTGCCGATGGCAAAGAGCGGAAGGGGGCCGGTTAAGGAGAGGAGCTCTTTCGTATACGTGAGGCCGATAGCGAGTTCTTCATCCGTCGGTGTGCGGTTCGTGAGGAGATTTCTTTTTTTATAAGGATGGAAAGGAAAGATGTTCCACAAGAGAAATTCATCGGGGGCAAGGCCGGCTTCGAGGCATGCGCTCCAGACGACGGAGTCGGTGGGCTCATTGAAGCCTTTCTCTTTCTGAGCAGCCTTCGTGATGAAGGGGCTGTCCATCCGGCTGGTGCGCATGCCTTCACGGCCTAGGATCATTCGGCTCGTGACTTTGGGATGCAGGTTCAAGAGCATACGCTCGCAGGTCATGGCGATGCCGGAGAAGTGTCCGCCTTGATAGCCGCAGGCTTCGGCGATGAGAAGGATCTTGGCCCGCCCGATGCGCAGGGTGAGGTAGTCCGTAAGCTGCTCTTGGCGGATGGAGACGGCGCGGCCGACTTCGTAGTCTGCGTCTGTATCACGCCATGGATTGAAGACGTTCTCGCCCTTGTAGGCGGAGAGAGCAGTGAGGAAATGGGTGAGATTGTCGTTCATAGAAGGCCTTTCAAATGAGGAGTTAGGAATTAGGAATGAAGGTGGCGGCTTCGCCGAGATCGATGAAGAGGTCGCAAACTGTTCTGGCATTCGTTATCTCTCATACGACGTTTCTCGCCGCTCAGGATGACGAAATGGGGCGATGCCCGAAGGTCGGGGGGAGCAGGTTTCCCATTGGTGGTTTTCTGGCATCGGCCTTTTGAGTGTAAATGACAAAGATTTCTTGCTTGCGCTCGAAATGACGATACGAGAGAGCTTGATGTCTCTTAGTCTCTTAGTCTCTTAGTCTCTTAGTCTCTTAGTCTCTTAGTCTCTTA
>JAIJLI010000700.1 GCA_022722495.1 Dialister sp.
ATGTTAGGGAAACACTGATTCAATCGTTGTCAGATTTTACTCTTGAAATTTTATGCATAGCAAGGAATAACCTGACGCGAATAGCGAGCTATTTAAGGAAGGCTATGACGAAGCTATGCCTAAAAATTCTTGGAAAAGCTGACTCTGCGATTGAATCAGCGTTTCCCTATGGGAAGGTGCCCCGAAGGGCAGATAGGGCACCGGCGGTATGAAAGACAAAGGCGCTGATGTCTTCCAATCTCCTAGTCTCCTGGTCTCTTAGTCTCCCAGCCACCAGTCAGCTCGACACGTTTGTGACAGTGATGATGCGTTGTCCCTCATGCTCTTCGCTCGTGTACGTGATCCGCACCGTCCGCTTGTACCCGCCCTCCGCGTCCGATGCCGTAGAGGTCACCGTCCCCTCCGTGCGGGATGCCGACGTATCCGTCACCGTCACCTTGACCCGCCGTCCATTCACCGAAAGCGTGAAGCTCTGATTTCCCATCATCCCCGTCTTCAGCCGCCCGAGCGCCACATTCGCTCCGCTCTCTGCCGCATACACCGAAGACAGCCCCTGCTGATAGAGATACGCCTCCGAGGCCGTGCGGGAGACATAGTAGAGCGCTCCCGCAGACAGCGTCACCAGCATAGAAAAAAGAAGCAGCAGGCACAGCGTCATGGAGCCCTTCCTTCTATTCATAGCGCTGCCCCTTTCTGTAGAAATCGGCATACGAGAGAAGGCTCGTGCGGAAATCCATCGTTTCCCCCGACGGGCGATGCAGGAGCGAGAAGGAGATCGCAAGCGATCCCTCCCCGTTCTTGACAAAGAGCGGCCCCTCCTCACAAGTCAGTGCGTACTCCTCCTTCCCCGATGTCGTCCCCGTCACCGGCTCCGTCGTCATCCCGTACACATCGAGCTTCAATTTCTCCTGATCCAGAAAGAAACGATACGTCTTCACTTCGCCCGACTGGTTATACGCCTCGTAGCTGTAGGTATCGCCGGAGATCGAAGAGGCCGTCTCCCTCTTAAGCGCATTGCGGAGCTGCTCGGTCATGAAATCCATGGCATAGAGTCCCTCGCCCGCGATCCGCGAACGCTTCGCCATGAGATCCACCGCACGCACAGCCTCCGCCGCGAAGGGATAGAGCACCGCCGAAAGCGATGCGATCAGGAAAAGCGCGATCAGCGCCTCGAGAAGAATATATCCGCGCCTCTTCATGCTCCGCCTCCCTTCCTCGCCCTGACAAGGAAACACCGCGTCTTTCTCTTTTCC
>JAIJLI010000701.1 GCA_022722495.1 Dialister sp.
TTGCCAAAGCGATACAGAAATACTGATTAAACCGAAGCCACGGAGATAGTAATTATCGACAGTCAAATGAATTACCGAGGAAAACTTGACACTTACTCTGCAGGACCCTTGCATTGACAAAGGATGGGGAATCTTGTTATACTTTTTATAAACCGGGATTTCAGGTCCCGGCTATATTTTTGATTATTTTGTAAACTACTTAAAACTAACAGGTTGACTATTAAAGGAGACAGTCATGAACGATGTAAAAAGGGTAGGCATTCTGGGGACGGGGAGTTATATACCGGAGAAAGTCGTCACGAATGATGATTTAGCCAAAATACTTGATACCAATGATGAATGGATCCGTACGAGAACTGGTATCCGGGAAAGACATTTAGCCGCGAAAAATGAAAATGCTTCTGATATGGCTGTGGCAGCGGCGGAAAGAGCCATAGAAATGTCCGGTATCAGAAAGGATCAGATAGGATTTATTATTTTGGCCACGGGTACACCAGATCATCTGATTCCGAATACGTCGAGCCGTGTGCAGGATAAACTGGGGCTTGACCATGCAGGAGCTGTCGATATATCAGCAGGCTGCGCCGGATTTATACATGGTCTTTTTATGGCGGAGGGGCTTGTTGCTGCAGGACTGTTTGACTATGTTCTTGTCATTTCATCAGAAATGTTATCCAAACACTTAGACTGGAATGATCGTAATACCTGCATTCTCTTTGGGGATGGGGCAGGGGCTGCCGTCGTGGGACAGGATGGCAGACTGGAAATTCGTTCCTTTGATACGGGATGTGATGGGAGCTCTTGGGACTGTATCCATATACCGGCCGGAGGTACGGCAGAGCCCATTTCGGAAGAAGCCATCCGAGATGGCAGGCTGTATCTTCACATGAAGGGGAAACGGGTTTTTGAAGCATCCGTCCGGCATATGAGAGAGACTGCTGAAAATGTGTTGCAGAAAGAAGGCATCACCAAAGATGAGGTGGGACTTTATCTTTTCCATCAGGCGAATGTTCGGATCATTCAGTGTTTGGCTGGGAAGATGGAGATTCCGTGGGAGAAAATTCCCATTGAATTGGATCGGTTGGGAAATACAGGCCCTGCTTCTGTAGCTATTGCGCTGGATCTAGCTATGAGGGGCGGGCGCATTTCAAAAGGAAGCTATGTGATGATGAATGGATTCGGAGCTGGCTTCATCTGGTCGAGCCTGCTATTAAAGGCGCACTGAAATCAAAAAGAGCTCCCGCGGGAGCTC
>JAIJLI010000054.1 GCA_022722495.1 Dialister sp.
GCTGGCGTGGGACATATCGGTATCGTGGATGCCGATGTGGTTGACCTCAGTAACCTGCAACGTCAGGTTATCCATCAGACCAAGGATCTGGGTACTCCAAAGGTGGAAAGCGCCAAGGAGAAGATGATTGCCATCAATCCGGATGTGGAAGTGACCACTTATCACGACTTCCTCGATTCTCACAATGCCGAGGAAATCATCAAGCCATGGGATTTCGTCATTGATTGCACCGACAACTTCCCGGTGAAGTTCCTCATCAATGACGCCTGTGTGCGACTGGGCAAGGCATTCTCGCATGGCGGCATCCTGAGATTCCAGGGGCAGACCTTCACCCATCTGCCAGGCACGGCTTGTTACCGTTGTTTCTTCAAGGAGCCACCTCCAGCAGGTGCTGTTCCTACCAGTAGCCAGGCAGGAGTCCTTGGTGCCATCGCTGGTATGCTCGGAACCATCCAGGCTGCCGAGGCGTTGAAGTACTTCCTCGGTGTGGGCGAACTGCTCACCGACCGATTGCTCACCTTTGATGCCAAGGCGATGAACTTCCGCACCATCAAGGTGAAGAAGCGTGCATCCTGCGAAATCTGCGGCGACCACCCTACCATCGACCATCTCATCGACTACGAGCAGGCTGCGTGTGATTTGAAGCATCACTAAGATTTAGTGATTATTTTCGAATAAACACATATAACAAAAAGCAAAGTCACAATACCCAGCTCTATCAACTAGGTATTGTGACTTTTTTTCAGAACCGTCCCCAAGCCCAATAAAGAGCAAAAACCTTGATTATAAGATACTTTATAAAACATTTCTCCCATTTTTCTTGCATGATTCAGATAATAATCGTAAATTTGCAGCAGATAAAATACGCAAGTTTATGAAAGAGAAAAGATATACATTGCCAGAAGAGCAGAAAGATGCAGCTTTCGCAGCAGAGCCTGCACCAGCCTATCACGGAAATGCCGCCATAGCACTTCCCGAGGATGAATGTGCAGAAGAAGATATTGACTGGAACAAGATTCCTGTTGGCTGGCATCCGGCTAATGAAGAAGAAGCCGTGGCTAGGATTGAAGCTATTGAGGCGGAGTATGAAAGGACAGGCATTAGCTATAGTGTAGAAGAGTTTTTCAATAAACTAAACGAAGAACGAACATGGCTAAAGTAACACTACGCAATAGCTTTCTTCAAATTTATAAAGAAACAACCGACTATAGTTATCAAAACTTTGGTCGACTTTGCGTTCAAAGATTTGACGAAAGCTTGCAAGCAATAATAAACAGACTTTGCAAACATCCTCTTTCTTCACCCAAAGAGCCATTGCTTAAGCGATTCCACCGCCCTTACCATAGTGCGATTATCAAGGAGAATTGGAAGATTATCTACCGCTACGACGAAGCCAACGACCTCGTCATTTTCGTAGATTTATGGGATATGAGAAGAAGCCCTAGATATCTGATCAGACAATTCAAAAGAAAACTATAAAGGAAAGAGCTTATGAAGGAGAAAAGATATACATTACAAGAAGAGCAGCCGACTTCTATTGGCTGGCATCCGGCTAATGAAGAAGAAGCCGTGGCTAGGATTGAAGCTATTGAGGAAGAGTATGAGAATGGGCAATATATTGATGCTGAAGAATTTGAAAAAGAACTAACGGCACAATACCCGTGGCTAGAAGATTGGAAACGTTCTATCAGTATAGAAGATTTTAGAAAGAACTGCAAGAAGAAGCTGAAATCGCTGTTCTTGACAAAGAATGGAATTTAACCTATAATGCACTTCGAGGATAAAGATTCTTTCTGATTTTTTGCAGGTGGTCACTAAACTTAACACCCTGTAAATCAACAGAAAGTATTCCGTTAGGCGTTCCGACGGATTTGCAATCCCCCTCAATTTTTCTCAATATCAGAAAAGGGCTAAAGCTTTATATAACACTTCGGGATGCCTCCAAAACGAAAGCATCCCAATTTCTTTTTATCCTTCACTTATTTCCCATCCAAGATTTTCTACTTGATGTGCGAAATTACTAAAATTATCACCCCATTCTTTGCAGACGGCAAACTTGATACCATCGGCTGAAGTCAGGATGTCTTTTGAATCAGTATAATAACGGTTGTTGTGATCAAAACCGATACTTGTCTTTTCTTCTATCCAACTCATTGGGCGAATAACCCCATAACTCCCCTGCAAGTTCTTTGGGAAAACTCGCTCCAGTTGATCATAGTTCAAATCGGCATGCTCCATCACATATTGTGTAACAGCCAGCAGAACCAGTTCGCGTTTACTATACGGACCATCACCATTCAGTTTATACAAGGTTCGTTTGCCTGGTTGTTTATTACCAGAACGTGATGAACTATCGGCAGAAAACGTAACATCACTACCTGTTTCATCCTTGATAACCAAACCTAATCTCATCTCATCAGATATCTGACGAAGCATTTCGATTTTCGTATCATTCGACATATTGATGTAAATATACCAACCATCTACCAATTCCTGACATCTGAAATCTACATCAGTTCTACGATTACGCCCCACCAATGGGAAACCTTTGAACAATCTACCACGGAAAGCAGCTGCTATATGCAGTCCTATCACTTTTAATGTAGCAATCATAGTCTCCTTGGCATTCTTACGCTGAACAACCGTACCATCCGGAAACTTTACAGTAAAGCCAATACTTTCGGAACGCTGGCTAAAGGGCTTACTTGCCGATTGAGCAGCAGGTTGTTCAGCGACAAAAGCTGGAGTTTCTACAACCTCAGATGTATCATCAGTTTCTTTTAGGGACACCTTCACAGCGATATCACCTTTAGGTTCATAATCGATTGTTACTCTGATAGGACTACGAACTTCCGAGAGCACTTGAACCACAGAATCTCTGATGACAGTTGCCAGTTCATCTCGCAAAAAAGTCTTCTCCTTTACCTTCCAGAGTTCTTCGTCAGCATCGTCGCTAAACATTTCTCTATACTGATCTCTAAGCTGATAAAAATCTTCTATTTTACTCATATCTCATTTTTCTTTTATTGTTTTATATTATATTCTTCAGATATTTTTTTATCATACTGCTGAGATAATCATCTTGGTTTATTCAATTAGCAATCCTATTAATGCAATTATCAATGACGTTGAAATAGGTAATATTTCTCTCCAATTCTTATACCATAAAAGATTTGCCATAACCATTAAAATAGATAGAAAAAGCAATATTTTAATTTTAAGCCCAATGCCATTAATTGATATTGCTGCTATTTGGATATCTGTAAAGAATAGCAGAAACGTCAAGACTATAGCGAATATTATAAGCACACACCATCTCATCTGCTCCTTACGCCATTCAAAGGAATTGAAAAATTCTTCGGACTCAGCATAATCAATTAATTTATCCAAAAAATACAAGTATGAGCATCTTCCTTTTTTCCATATTCTATTATTTTCTTCATGAAAAGGCTCATAGAGAATGCCATTTTGAGGAATAAGTGAGTAACTCTGAAATTCACTCCATAACTCATTATTTCCATATTTGGAGTTGACATAGCTCAATATTTTATTATCTATATGCATAACAGTACCTATTAGCATCTTTCTCTTTAGATGATAATTGGGGTTTTCTATATCTTCATATTCCCATATATTTAGAGGAAGACGTTCTACATCTTTCTTAAGATTACGTAGAAATTTGATATTCCTTGGAATAAAAACATTATAGTTTTTTTTCAACTTCATAATCTATGATTAATGCTAATTATAATTAATATTTGATAATAATTTTTCAACCGTTGTATCAGTAAATGCTTGCCAAATATCAAGATGTACAGGCTGATAGTCATCAAACATTTGCTTAACAAACTGAATTTCAAAGACAAGACGGAAATCATTGTCATCACATTCTGGATGTACTTCCCTTTTTGTTCCAACACGTGCAATATTTATCAAGTATAGGTCTCTGACTCCCTTCCGCTTCATATATGGCATGAAATAATAGAGTTTATTAAGCGCCACTGTTGAAGGAAATTTTTTCCCTGTATAATATACTTTTGCAGAGCGGTCAAGATATTGCTCTATATTATCAGCTTTGACCAAACTTATAAGAAGATGTTTTGTATAATCAATAAGCACATTACCATCATTGTTTCCCATATCGGCATTATCAACGATACATTTGGGATATTCTGCTTTCACCTCTCTAAAGTCAACACAATGAACAGCAAAGACCTTCATTAAAGACTGAATTACATGCCACATCATAACTGGTGGAACAGCATTTCCTATTGCTTTATATTGACGTATCTGAGAAACAGAATCTAATTTGAAAGTATCCGGAAAAGACTGTATGCGAGCAGCTTCTCGAGTAGAGAAACGTCTATATCTGTCACCAACCATAAAAACAGGGTCTGTACTATTCAGACTAACTTTTGCCAAATGGGCACTTACTGTATTACATGGCTCGGTAAGGGACATTGCTCGTCCCTTGTTCATTTTTTCCCGAACAGCCATCATTCCCGCAACAGCTTTTTCACTAAAGAACAAACCTTCATCCCGATTAGCTTCTTCTATTATTACATCACCAAGCACTTTTCGTTCTGAAGTTTTTCCCTTTATCGGAAACTTAAATTTTACCATATCGGCAGTATCTCTAAAGCCAACTATTATAACACGCTCGCGCTTCTGAGGAACACCATATTCTGAAGCATTCAGCAATTTATGAACCACTCTATATCCTGCATTTTCAAATTCATTAACAATCATTGGGAATGCTTTTCCTTTATTTGCAGACAATAATCCCTTGACATTCTCAGCAATGAAGAAACGCGGTTGACGTTCTTTAAGAATTTTAACCATCTCAAAGAACAGCATACCTCTTTCGTCCTTATATCCGAGACGAGGCGGATTTTGCGCAGAAATAGAAAATGACTGACAAGGGAATCCACCTATCAACATATCAAAATCAGGCATTTTGTCAATTTCTATCTGACGGACATCCTTGACAATGCATTTGTGAACAAAATTATCATTGTATATTTTCGTGCAATATTCGTCATTATCAACAGAAAACACGATATCAAACGGATTCTCTCCATAATTTTTTCCAAGATATGAAAATCCGCCAACAACTCCTAAATCCATACCACCACATCCGCAAAATAATGATGCAACCTTTATTCTTTCCATGTCAGTAATTCTGTTGGTTTAAACAATTCTGTTGAAAAAGATATTTCCATGCCATTACGGGGTTCAGCCTCTATTTGGTCTGCCTTATACAAAGATACCGGATTCCTAAGAATGTAAAGTATCTTATCTTGTTCACTAAGCATTAAGCGATAAATGCAATAATGCTCCTTTATAGTTCCTGCAACACGCCATTCATTTGGAGACATATGGAAGCCAAACATTTGTATTTTTTTCTTACTTATCGTAGTTTTAACTTCAATGTATCTATGGGCTTCCGTACCATCAGCCTCATAACTATCTATATCAAATCCAGGATGATAAGACGGACTATCAACAATTTGAATGAGTCGTACAAAGTCCTCATAGCCATTAATTTTTAGGCGCATCTTCTCATGTCCGCAAATCATTGCTTCGCCTAAGTTTCCTATATCTTTCATTGTCCTATCATCGGAAGCAACAACCTCTTTAATGCGTTCATCAAAGACAACGTCTACAATATTCTTCTGACAGAACATTGCTTTAACATCTGTCTTAAATAATTCAGGTCTCATCGAATTATTAACATATTCAAACCATTCTTGTTCAATTTTTGTTAGTTCAACTGTTTCGATGTCTTTCTTACCATATAACGAATCATATCCCTTAAACCACGTTTTGTCATCTCGAAAATTTTGGATTGCTACCATCTCATTACCCTTAAGATAGTAATATCCATTTGTTTTTATCAACAAATTGGCTATTTCCATATAATCCAATATATCCTTTGCGTAACGTGTGACATCACCCTTTGTACGTGGAGTACCTGTTAATGAACGTATCTTCTTGTCCTTTGGATTATAATACTTCAATTTGTTCTTTCTATTGTTGAGGATTGTTTGTGCAATTTCATTAGCAGAAACTGTTCCGCTTGTAACCCGAATATCATTGAAGATACAATACGTAGCCTCTTCTGCGGAAATAGACATTTCTTTAGAACTATCTTGTTCGCTAAGTATCGAATTACCTGCCAGCAGGACCTGAATCAATATACGTGCAGGCTTGAATCTTATGTTATTGTATATAATGTCTTTGACATCAACTGCCTTCATGTGTCCACCTGGGAATTGGAATGAATACAAGAAAAGACGCAAGAACTGTGTTAAGTCTTGATTTTCATGCAAGAAAACTGCCATTTGCGTCGTTTCAGTAATGTCAGTTTCTTTGTTCTCTTTATAGAATCCAAAGAGGGCAGGTATTTCTGTTCGCCAGTTGTCAAGAGTCTTTCTTGTCATGCCAATGTTTCCAGGAAACATCTTTATTGCATTAAAATACCTCTTGTTGTATTCGGAACATGAACAACGAGGAATACGACAACACTCATTAGCCATATACAACAATACATTTTCTATGTTACTTTTAAAACGAGGTCTAACGAAATGAATCCTAAACCAATACTTATCAGGTATCTGATAGTAATTTATTTTATTTGACATAATTGTTTCTTTAAATGTTCTGCAATAGCTTGTGCCATAATTGGCGGAACGGCATTACCTACTTGCCTATATTGACTTGTCTTACTGCACAAGAATATAAAATCATCAGGAAATGATTGAATTCTTGCACTTTCGCGAACTGTCGGGACTCTATTCCATTTATAATGGAAATGATGCCTATGCCCAGTATCTATAGTAATACTTGGCTTTTGGCTGTTCAAACGAGTCCATGCTATATGAACCTTTCTGGTTTCTTGCAATTCTTTGGGTAAATCCTTATAGTTTCCACCATCAGGAACCAGTGCTATAATACGTTTGGTCTGTTCGTTATGTTGTGTAATATCATGATTCCAAACTTCATTGCTGTTTGCTCGCATCAACCGCTGATAATCACAACTAGGTGCAATAGGATAGGAAGACTTGTCTGCAATAGACTCTTCCGACAAATCACCAAGTGCTTCCTCTGTAGTAACTTTATGTTCTACAGTTGGAATGTTAAAGTCGAAAACTCCATTATATAAGCCAACAAATACTGCACGGCGTCTATTTTGCGGAACACCATAATCTGAAGCAAGAAGTACCTTCGTTTCAACATTATAGCCCAATTCTTGGAAATCTTCAAGTATCGATTGCTTAACTACTCCCCCACCAATAGACAATATGTTCGGTACATTTTCCATAACAAACGCACGAGGTTTAAAATATGCTACCATACGTACAAAGCCTTTGTACAATTTGTTTCTTTCATCATCAACGATACGCTTACCAGCAATCGAAAATCCTTGACATGGTGGACCACCGATTATTACATCAACTTTTTTTCCATCAAGGAACGAGCTAACCTCAACGCCTTTCAAAGACGACATATCTGCGCATAGAACATTGCTATTATGGTGATTGAATTTGTATGTTTCAAGTGCATCTTTCCATATATCAATGCCAAGCAGTACGTCATAGCCTGCTTTTTCAAAGCCAAGTGACAAGCCGCCACATCCGCAAAACAAATCCAATACTGTATATTTTTCCTCTGCCATTTTGTTTTTAATTTGAAGTTAAATCCTCATTTTGCAAAAGTTCATTCACACCAACCTCTAAAAGTTGTGTCATTCTAATTCTAATGAGGTATCTCAAGCCGGGCTGACAAATATTTACGTACCATTTTAAAATGGCTATTTTGTCTTTTTCCCACTGCTCAATAAGCTATTTGTTAGCACGTCCATTTCTACAAGTAGTACTTTTAGCCTATTTAATTCCTTATTTGCCATATGTGCTTCTTGAGTTCTATACAAAAGTACAAAATATATTTCAGAAACAGCCATAAAGCACTTATTATTTATACTTATTTAGCAAATAAAAGAGCATTCACATTTCTCGTTTATATTTTCAAAAAGTTTGTTATCAATGAATATTTTTACCTTTGCTGCGATGAAAACCGTTTACATTACTTTAGAACTGGAAACGATTTTTTATATACAGACATACGTAACAGGAGGCAAAAACTATACAAATGAACAATTGACCAAAATCTAAGAAAAGGGAAAGGTATCCATCAGCCAGGCATTTTATACTCATGTCTAAGCTTCCAGATAGTTCATCATATCCTCCAATGTATCGAAGTTCTTGACATTCCCCCTCTTTACATCCATAATAGCCTCCAACAAATCGCCCTCATACACTTGTGGTCTAGTATGCTTCTTATCATCCATAAAACGAACCAAACGTACATAGCCAGAGCGACAAGCCTTCGACTTTTCCTTCTTGGAACAATCAAAATCGTTCTTAAAATCTATAGTAATCTGCTTCATAATTATTTGGACTTTAAATTAAACATCTATTTTAATACTATCGTTGCATTTTTTCTGAATAAGGCGTTCTCATATGTTCATGCTTCCATTGCTCAATAGTATTTTCATCTATCAAGCCCTTATCCCACAATTCATCTGCGGCATCTATTGCTTTTTGCGCAAAATAGCGGCTATCTGTCGGCATACCATTATCCTTTTTATCTAGCATAGCATCACCCCTTCCTCTTCTACATTATTATAAAAAGGACTGCCCTTTTTGCTCTGCCAGTCTTTCATCGAATACACTATCGGGTAAATCATCTGATTGATTTGCCATCCCAATTCCCAAAGAGGATAGGTGTAATTATCATGATCCTGCTCATCTATCTTATCCTTGTTCAGAAGCACAAGGATGTCCCAGTCGGAATCTGCTTTAGCGTCCCTTCTAGCCCTTGACCCGAAAAGGATAACCTTGGCATCTTTCGGCATAATCGACTCCGCTTTCTTCAGAATCGACTTGAGTACCTCATCCTCAAGATGTTCCCTTGTTATTGTCGTCATAACACTATCATTTAAATTACACCGCAAAAATACGAAAAAGAATTGAAACTAACAAATATTCTGAGAGATAATTGCATTTATTCTTTCCTCTTCACCCAAACCTTATGGCTGCCGCGTCCTAGTGAATCTATCGGCGAAGTCTTGTCATTTGTCAGTTCCTTCAGTTCCATAGAGGCAGCAGTACGGCTCAGGTTGTTGATGGAGGCATAATCGCCTAGGGTGAGGACTCCGTTCTTCTCTATCACCTCCAGGGC
>JAIJLI010000702.1 GCA_022722495.1 Dialister sp.
TTTCTTGCTCTTGTTAGTTCTGATTGGGGTAAGAAACTTGCATCAATATCTCCGTTAGCATTTGAATGTAGAAAGAAACGCAAAACAAGAGCTTCGTTGAGTCCCAAAATGACAAGAAACGTGCGTCGAAACCTCCAACTGAGGTTAAAAGTAGCGAGAAACGCTAAACAAAAGCCCCAACAACCATCAAAAGTCGAAATAAACGCTAAACAATTCGTCCAACGGCTCTCTAAATGGCAAGAAACGCAAAACAATGCTCACTTTTTTCTTCAGGGAAGGTATTGTTTAGCGTTTCTTTCTATTTTGGGACTCAAATGAAGAAATTGTTTAGCGTTTCCTGATACATAGGCATCAAAATCAGCCTATATTACTAAAAAGACAGCTAAATGTTTGGTAGAATGGAATAAAAAGCCTACCTTTGCAACACTTTTATCCCCCTTGGATGGAAAAAGCCAAGGCTCGTCACTCTCTTTCGGGAGGGTGGCTTATATAATTAAAAGGTAAGAAGCCTCTCAGGCGAGTCGAAAGACAGCATACTTGAGGGGCGTTATTTATTTTATAATCAGACATCATCGTTTAAGTACAAAAGTATGACTATGGAAATTAAGACAATCCCAGTCCTTCATGGTGAAGTTGCAGCTCGCTTTGTGGAAGCTGCTGATGAAGCTTTGAAAAAACGAGGTACCATTGATTTCTCAAAACAGCTCGAAAAGACTCGTGCAATTCTAAAGCGTTCTTCACTATATGCACAGTAAGAAGTCTATTTTAGGCAGTGGCAAACTTAGTTTGGTTTACCACTGCCTAAAATTTTATCGGAGCTAATTTTATCACAAAACAGTAAATATTTGTGATGAGCATAAAGTTGTTTTGCCACAAATATATCACAAAACTTTGGCAAAATGCTTTATGGCATTGTACTAAAATCATATAGTTTTAGAATTACCCCACAGTTACCCCATAGTTGTCATACAGTTACCCCACAGCTCACTTTTCTTTGTGCCTTGCCCCAACAAGTACCCAACAAGCACCCAACAAGTAACCCTACAAGCTACCCAACAAGTTGACAGGTAAGAAGTCGTAGGGCGTTTTGACTTTTTACAAACGCAAGGTGAAGCACATCGGCAGCAAGCGTTTCGGAATCCAGTACCTTGGACGGAGCGACCTTGCAGAACAAGGGAGCGTTTATCTATGGCGGTGCCGTGGCATTGGAAACGGAAATATACCTGTCGGATGCAATAGCTTTGACCGC
>JAIJLI010000703.1 GCA_022722495.1 Dialister sp.
GTCTGCGATTATAGATTATGCGATAAACTCCCTTGATACTGATTTTGCAAAGTTTGGTTCTTTGTATGAAATGGCAGGTGAGGGTGGAACTCCAACAACTTCAAATGCCAGTTTCTACGTTAATGGCAAGATACCATTCGTCAAAATTGACGATTTGAAAAAGAAGTATTTGACTGAGAATAAAGACTTTATTACAGAACTCGGTTTGCAAAAATCATCAGCTTGGCTTGTGCCTACACGTTCCATCCTATTTTCCAATGGTGCTACCATTGGAGAAATCACAATAACAACATATCCTGTTTGTACTAAACAAGGAATATTGGGAATTGTACCAAAGCCAAACATTGATGTAGAGTTCTTGTATTATTTCATGTCTTCATCTTACTTCAAAAAAGCTGTTAGTCGTATTGTTACAGAAGGTACGATGAAAACTGTCTATTTGAAAGATATAAACAATATACGTTGCCCAATACCAACAAAAGAAAAACAACTGGATATAGCAAAGATGCCATCTGCTCTAAACTCCAAGATTGACTTTGAACAAAGTATATTGAAACTATTTGGTTCGCAGAAACAATACTTGCTTCGCCAAATGTTTATGTAAACATTTGGCAAAGCAAATATTGCTTTTGTTTTTGATAGCATTCTCCCAACATGGTAGCTTTCCTTTCTTTCTCTGTAATGGCATTTAGTATTTTGGCTATAGTCTTTTGCTCTTCAATTACAGGAAACCGATGCTTGGTGTTGAAGTAATCTGCCATAGAGACATTCAGTAGACCATGATTTCTTGCCCCTTCACCAGCAATATCAGACAAGCCTCTATGCCATTTAGTTGATTCGAAGTAATAGGCAAGATAATCAGAATCAACAATGGTTTCATTTATTTTGAAGCATATATAAAGAGTTGATAGTACACCTTCGTCATAATTGTCTAATCGTTTGACGGTTCCCCAATCATATCCAGCAGAGTAACTTCTGTTATAAGCAAATTCTCCTTTATGAAGCAAATAATATCCTGTAAGATTTTCGCTTGCAACGGATTTATTAAAGAAAGACTCTTGATTAACTAAACCATATTGGGCAGCGATAGTTAGCACTAATGAACACTTGGAATCCTTGTTTTTTGTAGCTATGCGAGAACTAAAGTCACTCATCTTGTAAGTAGATAGTGCTTGCTCAAATCCCTCAATACGACACATTGGATATTCTTGGTTTGGAGAACAAAAGACCTTTTCAACAATCGCAGAC
>JAIJLI010000704.1 GCA_022722495.1 Dialister sp.
GCATCCAAAACGGAAATAGGCTCTCCATAATTTGGATCATCCAATTTATCCAAAATACTCTCACAATGCTCCATCACCTGCTCCAATGAACGTCCCATAGGATAGGAATCGGTATTATAAACCTCATCCCATTCATCCCCTTCTTTTTCCATTTCAGCATGATGCAAAGAAGAATATGCCATCATGGGCTCTGAAACATCTGAAGCTGATGATGCAGACGATGCTGATGCTGCCGAACGATAAGCAGGCGATGGTTCACAAACCTTATCCCCAGCTATCTTAGATTCATCAATATAATATTTCTTTTCCTCCATAATTCTTTCATTTTTAAAATTCAACGATTATTATGCAAAAGTACGAAGAAAGATTGGTATTCGCAAGAAAAATGCTATAAAATTGCGAAGAACACTGAAATTTAACGGATTATGCGGATTAAGTTGGATAAAAAACGACCCGGTATATTTTTTTTCTTCTTAAAATCTTTGGAGTATCAATAATTATCTGTATCTTTGCACATGAAATATTTAAAATTTACAATTATGGCAACACAAGTGAAGCGAATGAACGAGCGGATGCAGCAAGAATTAGATAAGCTTTGGGAATCTGGCGAGCTGAGCGATGAAAAGTTGCAGGAAATGCAGTCAGAACATTTGCGCACTGCTTATAAATAGTATCTTTATCTCCATTGCGCAACCTTCCGTTCTAATCTTGCAATCAAATCATCCACAGGATGACCATAGTTTGGGTCATCCAAGTGTTTGTCTATTTCAGCACAATGCTTCATCACCTGCTCCAATGAATGTCCCATAGGATAGGAATCGGTGTTATAAGCCTCATCCCTAGTTACTTTCGATTTCTCGATATGATATTTCTTTTCCTCCATAATTCTTTCGCATTTAAAGTTCTACGATTTGTTCTTCCGGATGATTCCGAACCCACGAAAAATCCGATTACGCATCCTTCAAGTGGCAAAGTTACGAAGAAAGATTGGAAATTACAAGTATTTATGCCTTAAGATACAAAAAAATAGTCTAAATTAGAATTAAAAGTCATTTTCGGATAAATAATTCAAAAATTATTTGTAACTTTGCGCAAAACTTGCAAAGAAGAGCTGATTTTTCTAGATACATATTCAAGAATAAATGAAGCTTATATCACGAAAAGACAATTGTGAGTACATCATTAAAACATCGAAGATTCATGCAATTTAGATTAGAAAACCCAGAACATCAAAAGATTGCCATTCA
>JAIJLI010000705.1 GCA_022722495.1 Dialister sp.
TTCAAAAACGGCAAGTCCCATGCTGAGGCTGACTTTTTCGAAGCCGCCCTGCGTCATGAGGCAGCTCTGTACCTCCTTCACAGGTCGTGGCAGGTCCTTCAGGAAAACGGTGAGCTTCTTGTAGATCTCTACCAGCAGATCGCGGGAGAGCAGCTTCTCATTTTCCTCTCGGATATCGCGGCAGATGAGCTGCACATGCTCGCCATACCATTCATGGACTTCCGGTTCGAAAACAAGATCGACCACATCCCCTGCGCGGCAGGGATCGATATCCCCCACGCCCCAGAAGATCGCATCGATAAGCTCCTTTCCGGCAGACAGCTGACATTTGAAATGCCGTCTGTCCTGTCCGATGCGGCGTGCTGTTTCCACGAAAGCCTGCCGCGTGGCAAAGATGGGCTTCGGATTGTCACAGCCGCAGGGCTCTAAAAGGTCGAGCGAGTGAATGAAATCGATGGATACATCGGAGAGCGGCAGGCACTCCTCTACCTCAAGGACAGGGATACAGTCTTCGGGAGTGAGCCTTGCTTTCGCATAGGCATTGAGCCGTTTTCGGAATTCGGGGATCTTGTCTGCCTCGATAGAAAAGCCGGCTGCCATTTTGTGTCCGCCATACTGGAGCAAGAGATCCTTCTCAGCCGCCAGGGCTTCATAGATATTGAAAGCAGGGATGGAGCGACAGGAGCCCTTCCCGACTCCGTCTCTGACTGTCAGCACCAGTACCGGACGATGGTAGATCTCCAGGATGCGCGACGCCACGATACCGATGACGCCGGGATGCCAGTCCTGCCCGTCCACGACAATGGCCATGTCCTTGTCGATTTGCAGCTCGGCGATGCGCTTCTGCGCTTCCTCGAAGATATTCCGCTCGATCTGCTGGCGCGTCACATTCGTATCACAGAGCTGGCTCGCGAGGCGCTCCGCCTCTTCACTGGACTCTGTTGTCATCAGCTGTACGCCTTCTCTGGCATGCGCAATGCGTCCGGCCGCATTCAGACGGGGCGCCAGACCGAAGGACACCTGATCCGCATGCGTGATCGCTTTCGTATCCTCATGGACGATGCCGGATGCGATCAGGAGCGAAGAAAGCCCCTTGATGGAGGTCGTAAGGAAACGCTTCATCCCCTCCCGTACCAGAATACGGTTTTCTCCGGTCAGAGATACCACGTCTGCGATCGTCCCCAGTGCGGCGAGCTCTACATTGTCTGTGAAATCGACACCATCCCTTGCCAGATGCAGCGCTC
>JAIJLI010000706.1 GCA_022722495.1 Dialister sp.
GTTACTGATAATCAGCCACTTAACCAAATTTTATTAGTTATATTACGTTAATTAACTCTCTCATTTTCAATCGATTACATAAGAATTAACAGAGTATTGCTTTAAGTAGCCTGTCAACTATTAATTGTTAATTATCAATTATTAATTATCAATTGTAGTATTCCCTGTACCACTCTGCGAAGGCTCTCAGTCCCTCTCTCAACGGAGTAGCTGGCTTATACCCGAAGTCCTCCTCCAGCGGAGTTGTGTCAGCATAAGTCACAGGCACATCGCCCGGCTGCATCGCTACCAGTTCCTTGTGCGCCTCAAAGTCATAGTCCTCAGGCAGCACACCGGCACGAATCAGTTCCTCCTGCAGGATGCTTACAAACTCCAACAGATTCTCTGGATGCGAGTTGCCGATATTGTAAACCTTGTATGGAGGGATAGGCAAACCGTCCTCACCATTCTGCTTCTCAGGCGCATGCTGCATCACTCTCATGATACCCTCCACGATGTCATCCACGTAAGTGAAGTCACGCTTGCAGTTACCATAGTTGAAAATCTTGATGGTGTCACCTTTCACCAGTTTATTGGTAAAGCCGAAGTACGCCATGTCAGGTCTTCCCGCAGGTCCATACACCGTGAAGAATCTCAAACCTGTACTTGGAATATTATAAAGCTTTGAATAAGCATGAGCCATCAGCTCGTTGCTCTTCTTCGTAGCAGCATAAAGGCTCACAGGGTTATCTACCTTATCATCGGTAGAATAAGGCACCTTCTTGTTTGAACCGTAAACAGAAGATGAAGAAGCGTAAACCAAATGCTCCACCTCATGATGACGGCAAGCCTCCAGAATATTGTAAAAACCTATCAAATTACTCTGGACATAAGCATCCGGATTCGTGATGGAATATCTCACACCAGCCTGGGCAGCCAAATTCACTACCACCTTTGGCTGATGCTCCTCAAAGAGTTTATCCATCACCGCCTTGTCAGCAATACTGCCATATACCATGGTAAAACCCTCAAACTCCTGAAGTCGGCGAAGTCTCTCCTCCTTGATATGCACATCATAGTAGTCGTTCATATTATCGATACCCACTATCTTGACGTCCTTCACTTCCTTCAACAGTCTAAAAGCCAGGTTGCTGCCGATAAAGCCAGCAGCACCCGTCACGAGGATTGTCTTCCCCGTTAAATCAACATTATATTGTACCATAAGAATTATACATTATAAATTGTACATTAGAATTAGTC
>JAIJLI010000055.1 GCA_022722495.1 Dialister sp.
TGTACGAGACCGTCGTCCACTACAATAAGGATTAAGACCAGACATTGCTGAATGGTTCACCTGACCATTCTTACGTACGAGACCGTCTTCCACTACAATAAGGATTAAGACTCAACTTTAATTGGTTTATTAACCATAGCTTTAAGAATGTACGAGACCGTCTTCCACTACAATAAGGATTAAGACAATTGGAACTCAAGGTTACATCCTCCTTGCATTATAGTACGAGACCATCTTCCACTACAACAAGGATTAAGACACTAATTAAATTTTTCCGTCCAGTAAGATATAAAATGTACTAGACCATTGTCCACTACAATAAGGATTAAGACTCCAACTCCAAAATCTTTGATGGGTCTGATGATGGTACGATACCATCTTCCGCTACAATAAGGATTAAGACTAAACGACGACAATCTCAACCTCTCCGGTGAGATGGTACGAGACCATTGTCCACTACAATAAGGATTAAGACTTTCAAGATGAACACTAGCACAATCAAATTGTACTGTACGAGACCATTGTCCACTACAATAAGGATTAATTTGAACTGTCTACGTGCTAAAGACTTGTGGACAGTTCAACGTGCTTTTTTCTTAGAGATACTTTTTAAGGGGGTACTGAAATAGATTCCTTTTAAAGAAATGGCCTCATTTTCATGTATTTTGAGGAATTATCAGTAAAATTCCTAACGAAAAGTTGGTATTCTATTATATTTTTAATACTTTTGTACCTTTGTATAAAAGTGCTTAAGCTTATAGTAATGAATAGATATATTTTCAATGAATGGTTAAACAGGCGAAATGTTCTGGTAATCCCTTTGCTCTGGGTTGGTGCTGCTTTGACATCGACTCAGGTTGGGCTTAATTGCTTGTACTCTTTTCTTCTTATGGTGTTGGCTGTTTATGTGGCTAGCAAGGATGGTATTTGGCTTAAGTCAGATAATTCTGAAGTGAGGAACTTGTTTCCGGTAGCTATGTATTCTACGTTTGACAAGAAAGATTAAACTGTTTTATATGGGATTTTTACTGTTAGCTATGTGAGTTTCTTTGCTGGTTTCTATGTCAAGAAATTCAAGAACAATGAAATATACAAAAGAATTATGTATACTATTGATACATCGATATACAGATTATTAGGCGATAAGCTGATAACAACGTTTACTTACAACAAACTGTGGGCTCTTTCACTGTTCACTGTTGGAGACCTTCAGGCTATGGGGATAAAAAAGTTGTGGGCAATACCAGGGATAGGATTGAAGGTTATCAATGATGTGGAGCATGTTTTTGCTACGATTAATTCTCAAGATCCTCTTTTGGAGGTAAAGCAATTTTGTGGTGATGAAATCATGCAAAAGATGGTCATCTGTTATGCTCATTTATGTGAGAATGCTGGAGATAGCAAGGAATTTCAGGCAATATTCCCTTCTTCGTTAGATATACTGAAGTTCATTTGTATGAAGGGATCTCACTTAATGTCGATGGTGGATAATTATCCTAGGGCAGCTTCATGCCTATATGTTTTCTTACTTTGTCTGGAATATTTGATGCATGATATTCATAACGAGTTTAGTCTTTATGTTCATGATAATGCTAAGCATTATATGCATAAGGTGGGTAAAGATGCATTGGGAACGTTACTTTATTCTCGTCTTTCTAATAATAACAGGTTCTTGTTGGAATTGCATTATGCTGTCTTTAAAAAGAACTTTAAAGGGCTAGATTCCGTCCTGATATTTCCTTTTGTAGAGGATAGATTGACATATGAAGTTGACATGTTCCAATCATGGACATATCATAGCTTTGACAGAATTGATCGTTTTGGCATTGAATATAAACTTAAACATTTCTTGAATGATCATTATCCGTTTTCTTTGCTTGATTTTCTTGTAGAGGCATATACATCCATAGACTTTGAACATACCTGTTTATGCACAATAGGATTGTTTCCATTCATGACGGATAAAAAGGTATCCTTTGTGATTGATTTTCATCGGGCAAATGGTTATTATCCGATGTTCACTCTTTTTACGGATTATCTGGATAGTGGAATGTCTAATGAAAGAAGGTGTTTTTTCTTAGAATATAGAGGAATCGGGACAGAAAGAAGAACTCTTCAGGAGTTGATGAAAGCCTACAATATAAAATCATATAAACTTAAGAAGTATCTTTTTTTCCCAATAGGGGAGAATACTGAACCTATTACACAGGATGAACATTGGAAATATTACGACTTTTTGTATGAAATGCCGTTTATTGGATTCTACTCGCCTATTTGTAAGAATATCTTGGAAAAAGAGCATTTGCAGGATGTCATTGGGCTGATGGAACTGATATTTTTGAGAAATTCTTGCTATCCTTTAAACAAGCAGTTTCGAAAGTACAATTATCAAGATAGATTTATATTGGTTAATGCATGTCTGTTTGATACAAAAGAAATAGCCAAGCTGGTTGAGAAGATGAAAGAACTGTTGGCTACCACTCGTTTCAAGGATGAGCATTATCAGGCTAGTATGTTTTTAAAGGAGCTGGATATTCAGAAATTGGGGGGTAAGGAGCATTTCATTTCTTTCTTTACTTATCTGATGTTGGATATCTTTGGTTTGGAGGTGGATCGTGAAGGTGGTTTTGTGGCTGAAAGAAACAAAATCTCCGTTACTTATGAGCTATTGGATATACTGAAAGAAAGAGGCAAACCAATGAGAGCGGAGGAAATTAGAGACATTTTTCTAAGAAGGTGTCCTACTTATCGTCATCTTACGGTTAATACCATCCGCGTTTATTTGCTTAAAATGAAGGAAGTGAAATCCATTGGACTGTCAGGCTACTATGGGTTGGCATCTTGGGAGCATATCTATTGGGGAACGATGGTAGACAAGATTTATGAGGTGTTGTCTCTGGCCGGTAAGCCATTGTCGCTTATGGAAATATATCAGCAAGTGAAGGTGTTTTTCCCAAATTCGACGAAATCGTCCATTGAAGCTAGCATGAGACTGGATGCAAGGCATCGGTTTAAATATGACGTAGAGGGGCACGTATATTTTTTGGTAGATCATTCTACTTAATTTCTCATTACTGTAAAGTACGATACCATCGGCCATTATAACAAGGGATGATTCCTGTTCGATGGTTCCACTATAGCTTAATGTCGATGGTGTTTTTCTTTTAAATGTAGAGATAAATTGATATAATCCAAAAGGAATATTCAAATATTACAAAAGATTAACGCTTCAATGTGTTGCGATTTCAATGGAAAAATATAACTTTGCAATTGCGAACGTTGGATTGAGGGAGAGGGTCATAGCTACGTTCTCATTTTTACCGCCAATGTTTTGCATGGCAGTTGGATATTCACAATGAATGAGATTGCGCAGAAATGCCAACTGCATAAAAGAAAGGTTTGGAGCGACAGCACCTGCTCCAACGAAAGGCAGCCTAGGGGGTACGATGGTAGCTGCGCCTTTCTACCTTTGGTTTGTGAAAGAGCTTTGTCACTTCTCAATTAAGTAGGTGTAGTGTTCATACTCTTACATCTGGCCAAAGGTTCTTTCTTTTTTTACTTGCTTGAGGTTCTTGAAGGGTTCTGCTTTGGCACAATTAATGGGGAGTTCTTTCGTTTTAGGTATGCTTGCTTACGAGCAGTCCATTCTGTAGGGTACACCTAATTGGGGCATACCCTAAGTATAGATCTTACCAGTTCTTAGATAATTGAATTGTAGCGTGATGATAGTTTGCTTTGTATTCTGGGTACTGTATGGTTTTTACTGAACATTTGCGACAAAATTATAAATAAAATATTTGCCTAACCACAGGATATCTCAGTTCTCTGTATTTTGTGGAACGATTTCTTCACGCAGCCTGTTATGAACTGTGAAAAAATCATTCAATAGCGCCATTAGGTATTCTTTCACATGAGGGATTTCCTTGGTCAGAATGCACTGGCGTTTGGAATGGAGAACAAATTTCTGTCCTTCTTCTTCTATGGTATAAAAAATAGTTGTTCCACACCAGCTGTTGATAGTGTTAATTGCCTTACGTACATTGGACATTTGTTCTAGATCATCCAATGGAACAATATACCACCTTGGATCCCAAATATCAATGAAGAAACTCTCGTTGGTGGCATCAATGATGAAATGTTCTCCCTGATACTGAAAATATAAGCGGTTTTCGTCCTCTTCTTCAACAGATACCTCACAGTTTAACTGCTTCAGTAGCTCTATGCACAAATCCTTGGTGTGTGGAGGTTCTTCCTGCTTTTCTTCCTGCTGTATGTTTGCAGAAGCCTCAGGTTGTGTGCTGCCGGCTGCCCCTTGTTCTGTTGGCTTTACTTTTCTTCGAGTAAAGAAATAAGTACAAGCTACAATCACAATTGTTGAAATAATTGTTTCCATATGTATGGTTTTTATTTGATGTTTTTTTCCAATAACTCTGCTATCTTTCTGAAAGTTCGTCCTGCCATGTTTCCTCCAGGAGCTGGTGTCCCTGATCTCTTATAGCTGACGAATACCGTGTATTTCGGTTTCTCGATAGGGAAGTAGCCGCAGAAGTCTGCATAGATGCCATCTTCCGTATGGATACTTCCTGAGATGCCAGCCACATTGACCATCTTTGTTTCTGCCTTCTTGCCCAAGCCGTTTGTGACGAAGAATCTAAGTGCTTTCTGCATCGATTCAATATTCTTCTTCTTGGCTATCATAGAGTCAACCACGATGGCGGAACCTTCCTGCATTTTTGGACTAACCATCTTTCCACCATTGGCAATGGCATTGAAGAAGCTCACCATGCTGGTTGGTCTTCTATGATGGAAGCCTAGAGCATAAACAGGCCAGGAACCTTTGAAAGTAGAATCCTTCTCCAATCCCATTTGCTGTAGCTTTTGCAAGAAAACATCCTTATTTTGATAAGCCACATCTACAGCCTTGTCAATGGCAATACTGGAATTGTATGCCAGCCCCTGCAGAAGCGTCAGTTCTCCATATCCACCTTTTCGCCAGTTATGGTCATAGATGCTATCCTGTCCGATAACATCAATACCGGCATAAGTATGAAACATATCGTCCAGCGTAACTTTTCCGGTTTCCAGAGCTGCAAGCAGGGATGCCCCTCTGAAAAGGAAAGTTTCACGGGCTTTGGAGAGTAGGGTGGTGTCTTCTACTACTTTCCCTTTATCTTCCTTCCATCCTACTACTGCCCGGAGATTACCTGTGGAGGTCTCCATGACTATTACCATACCTTCTTGAGCAGCAAACTCCTTCATATCCTGCTTTACAATGCTGTCAACAGAGTTCTGTAACTGTGTATTGACAGTACTTTCTGGAACTTGTTTAGCAGTGCAAGCAGTGAATACTGTTACGATAAGCATTATGAATGCAGCAAAAAATATTTTTTTCATTATGTCACATTTTTATGATTGTTACTACCATTTTCTTTTTTTGTTACAACTTTACATATCCTGGTCTTATTGTTTAAAATAACCAATGTTCTCTGATAAGAACATTTCTAAAAGGATTATCTTTATTATTACATTGTGCATTAAATAATAGCATACAAGAGCGAAATTTGATTACATCATTTCCAAATACTTCATACGCTGAATTTGGTTGATTAAAAAATGCTTCTGTACACTCTATTAAACGACTATCCAAAATAGGATGACTTAAATATATTCTAGCTTTGCTCGTATGTTGAGCGAACCAATTGCAATGCATTCGGCTTGAATCAAACGCATTGGTTGGCTCCAGCTTAATGTCTCATTTGCCACGTGCTACTTTGGTGAACATGGAAGATGGCTACAGCCATTGATTCCAGTTACATCAGCAAAGCTGGTAAGCCAATTCCATATATTTCTCTTTGTTCTTTTTCATTGCTTAGCAACAAGTCTGCATTTGGGGAATCATGGAATCTATCGCTGGATGATTCTGAAAGTTCGATTTGTGCCCGATATGCCACTTGTTGCAGTAGTTGCATTTGTAAGCAGTCATCTCCCTGGAATCATATGGGTGATTAATCTTCCATTGGGCTATAGCCTTTTGTGCAGATTCTTCATTTTTGTACCCCATCTTCTTTTTGAGGACTAATTCATTGGTGATAGGATCTTTCTTCCATTTCCAGTGGGTGGACTCGCCTCTTCTTGTGTTTCTAGTCTTTTCCTTCTGTCCGATGTTGTACAGTTGGAAGGCTGTGGCTCTGTCCATCCAGTATTTCTCTCTGTTGCTGGTCTTATAGCCTTCATCCTTCTTGTGCATCCGGTGATAGGCCTGGCACATTCTCTTCTCCACGATGCGTCTTACCTTTTTGGAGTCATGTGGAGCTTCCGTCTCAATGTCGAAGTTACGGAGCAGCATTCCTTTCTTGAACTTGAGCTTCTCCTTGAAGATTTTTTCTGTCTCCTTCTTGAAGCGTACATCCTGGCCATTCAGGACAACTCTGTTTCCATCCATTTTCACTAGCATGGTTGTGAGGTCTTTCTCTTTTGCTGCTTCCATGTCCATGAGTTTCTGGATGGCATTGAGTACGCTCTTGACGTTGAAGTTCACTCCGATAATGCTGTCTCTGATGTACTTGATCAGATAGTACTCTTCTATTGTACAGTCATTGTTATGTAGGTACCATCCCAATGTTGCCAGATTCTCAGAGTAATTCCAGCAGTCAATCTTTTGGAAGCGGATAAGGGAAGATTCCCAACTAGTTAAAATGTTCTTGATCATTGTATTCATAGTCTTTACTCTTTTTGTTGTGCTCCTAACTTTAACCATAGGTGCTTTGGTTTTCTGGGTGCAAAGGTAAGGGTATATAGTGAAAAGGTATTTCACTGGCTCATTTTTCTTGTTTTTTGTTGTTTTTGAATACTTTCAGTTATATGCAGGACTCATGCATTTTCCTTTATTTATTGGACTTTTATACTGTTTGTTGTTTGACAAATAGGAGGGCTGGGGGCGTGAGAGAAGTTTCTGAAAAGTGAATTTTTGAATACCTTTCTCATGCTCTTCTTGGCGACTTGCTTATTGTTTGGCGTTTCTTTTTGTTGATTGTTGAATTTGTAGTCTATAGCGAAGAGCGTACAAAGGTTAATGGGGCTTAATTTTTGGGCAGAAAATGGCTACATATTTAAGAATAATTGGCTTGCATATCTCAGAAAAAAGTCGTACCTTTGCACTCGCTAAGAAATAGTTAATTTTTAGTTAAGAAAGGTGAATGTTTATTTAGCGGAGTTCTTTAACTTATTGATAATCAATAATGTCTTATAAGGTCGAGTACGAGGCCATCTTCCACTACAATAAGGATTAAGACTCATATTGTTCACCAGCAGCACGTTCAGTCAATTCAACGTACGAGGCCATCTTCCACTACAACAAGGATTAAGACGCCCCCATACTTACCTGACGAAGTGCTAAAGCTCGTACTAGACCATTGTCCACAACAACAAGGATTAAGACACCAATTACCAAGAACTTACTTATTTTACCGTCTGTACTAGACCATTGTCCACTACAATAAGGATTAAGACGTAATTGCAACTCTTGCATAGTTAGTCATTTCAGTAGGTACGAGACCATCTTCCACTACAATAAGGATTAAGACTTACCTGTTGGCATTTTATAATCTTTCATAATTCTAAGTACGAGACCATTGTCCACTACAATAAGGATTAAGACGTAAGACCATTATTGCGACGAGTCAGTTGACTGGCAGTACTAGACCATTGTCCACTACAACAAGGATTAAGACCATTGGTCTTTTTAGAGCCATCTGTTTCCTCGAAGGGTACGAGACAATCGTCCTCTACAATAAGGGTTAAGACACCAAGGTCGGCTTTTAACATTTTCTCCAGTCCTGTACGAGACCATCGTCCACTACAATAAGGGGTTATCTCTGTTTAATAGTACCTATGTATTTTATTATTGATGGTGTTTTTCTACTAAATGCATTGAACAATTGATACAATCCAAAAAGGATATTCAAATATTAACAAAAGATAAGCGCTTTAATGTGTTGTGATTTCAAAGAATGTTGTATCTTTGCAACTGTCAACCACCAAGAGCAGAAAAATCGAGTCTGGCGGCTTCATTATTTGAAGGACTGATGATGGTAATTTCGTCCATCGGTGGTTTACATGTGAAACGTTGGATTGCGGTGGAAGGTCATAGCTACGTTCCTACTTTTGTCCACCAATGTTTTGCATGGCAGTTGGATATTGGCCGGAATTGGGCTGACTGAGAAGTGCCAACTGCATTAAAGAAAGGTTGATCCCGAGTATGTACGACTAAATGTAGGATATACTTGCATAGTGGCAAACGAGCACTAACCTTGTTGCTTACATCAGCCTTTCTACCTTTGGTTTGGGAAAGAGCTGTGTCACTTCTCAACTAAGTAGATGTAGTGTTCATACTCTTACATCTGGCCAAAGGTTCTTTATTTTTCCACTTGGTTGTGGTTTTGAATGAATCTGGAGTGGGTTGATTTAGTGGGGATTTTTTGTTTTTGATATGCTTGCTTTTGAGCAGTCCATTCTTTAGGGTACACCAAAATGGGGCATACCCTAAGAATAGACCTTATCAGTTCTTAGATAGTTGAATGTATAGTTATGATAGTTTACTTTGTATTTTGGGTTCTGTATGGTTATTACGGAACTCCTGCGACAAAATTATAAGCAAAAATCTTGGTTGATTTGGACTCTCATTGATTGTCAATGATGTTTTTTAATGACTTTTGGCAATCTTGGCACAGTCCGTTTTTCATGTAGAAAGTATTCTTGCCATGGGCATCCTGCATCAGGCACTTTAAATCATCCTTCTTGCAATGGGGCAAACCGCGAGAATGCAGGAATTCATGGATTGTTACTTTCCATAAGTCATCCTTTCGTTTCAATCGGAAGGTTGAAATCACACAGGCGTCACCTGGCCGGAAACTCAATCCCATGATTCCATAGTTGTATTGTCCATGAATAGAAGTAGAGATGTCTCGATGCGTTAAACCTATCGTTACGATTTCATCATTACCTCCATGCTCTTCATGCAACATTTTCAGGATTTTCCCAGCCCAATACCTGTTTCTTGGTTTATAGAGACATGAGGCAGGTATTTCTTTC
>JAIJLI010000707.1 GCA_022722495.1 Dialister sp.
TTCCTTGGCTTCGATTGCCTGATGCAGGCCATCGGAGTAGCGGCGGCCATACATGAGACGACCGGTGAATTCATCTACGATGACGACTTCCCCGTCTTTGACCACGTAGTCCTTATCGCGAGTCATCATGGTCTGTGCACGCAGCGCCTGGGTGAAAAGATGGTTCAGCTCCAGATTTTCCGCATCATAGAGGTTTTCTACATGCAGCAGCTTTTCCATCTTTGCCACACCGGCTTCGGTCGGTGCTACCGTCTTCTGCTTCTCATCGATGGTGTAGTCTTCCTCTTTTTTCAGCTGTGGGACGAGTTTGGCGACGGTATAGTATGCATCTGTCGATTTCTGCCCCGGACCGGAAATGATCAGCGGTGTACGGGCTTCATCGATCAGGATGGAGTCCACCTCATCGATCAGGCAATAGTGCAACGGGCGCTGTACCATCTGATCGAGGGAAGTGACCATGTTATCACGCAGGTAATCAAAACCGAATTCATTATTTGTTCCGTAGGTGATATCCGAATTGTATGCGATTTTTCTCTGGTTGAAATCCAGATCATGAATAATAAGGCCGACGGAGAGGCCCAGGAATTTGTATACCTGTCCCATCCATTCGCTGTCTCGTTTCGCCAAATAATCATTGACGGTAATAACGTGGACACCCTTTCCTTCCAGCGCATTCAGATAGACTGGTGCCGTAGCGACCAGCGTCTTGCCTTCACCGGTACACATCTCAGCGATGTTTCCACGATGCAGAATAATACCACCAATCAGCTGGGTATCGAAGTGACGCATCCCCAGCACGCGGCGGGAGGCTTCACGAATGACCGCAAAAGCCTCTGGCAGGATATCATCCAGTGTCTCACCCTTGGCAAGACGCGCTTTAAATTCATTGGTTTTGTTCGCCAGAGAAGAATCACTCAGCTTCTTCAGACCGTCCTCCAAAGGATTGATCTGTTGCTCTACAATTTTGCGGATCTTTTTGATTTCCTTCTCATTGGATCCATTGAAGAGTCTGTCAAAAAACTTATCAAACATGGACACAGCTCCTTTTATAGTACAAGCGTTGTAAAAGCGATGGTAAAAGAAATCAGGAAGGAGACCCCGATACAAGAATGACCGAGGAAACTCACAAGAATATTCATTTCTTTTTATACCATCAGTAATTCTATACCTACATGCTATTTCATTTTAACAAACTCGTAGGCTATAGTCAAAAAAGGAGCGGAAATTTCCGCTC
>JAIJLI010000708.1 GCA_022722495.1 Dialister sp.
AGAAAGAGAGACATGTCTGGGCATATCCCTCTTTCCTTTTATATATAAGCTACAGTCTCTTATTTGATTCCGTGCTCCTTTTTATACGCAGCCAAGTCTTTTTCGTACTGTTCAAATTCAGCTGCATAATTGTTGATGCGATTCTTATCTATTGTTTGCAAGAAACAATCTGAACGTACATTCATCATATTATAGCTTACAACAAACTGAATTTGATGCGTGTTAACATTATAATAGCCTTGTATAAAACTACCTTTTACAACAGAGCCATTTGAACCACCACCATCGAAATCCGAGCCATCTTCATTTTGTCCCCAGCAAGAACCATTCTCACCTTTGAACTTAATCCAACCGCTTCCGGAATATTCTTTTTGTTCCCATGAATTCAGTTCTGTACACTTAACATCACACTTAAAATTGATGGTCATACCCATGGCACCTACAGTAAAGCCTAACAACGATATGTTGAAAGTTTGTTTGTCAGTTCCACTCCATTGAAACTTAAATTTCGTAGGACAGCCAGTTGCAAGCAACGTTTTATCGACACCGCTCATTGTCGCTTTTGTGCTAAGAACAATGTCTCCATTCAGATAGTTTTTGGCACTTTCGACCAAAGCCTCGTCAGCATTACCTTCTGTAATTTCTTGATCAGAAGAGCAAGAAGAGACCAATATGACAGCGAAGATGGCTCCAAGAATTATCGAGATATAACGAATTGATTTCATATGTTTAAATTTCTTCGCCCTCAAAAGTTACCTCTGTGTCAAAAGAGACACCTAACCATTTGGCGGGGCATTTTACAGTATAAACCAAATTCCCATTCATAATAGAACCCACAATTGTTCCCGTGTAATCTGTAGGTATACCAAGAATAGTTAATTTAACAGTACATGAACCGGAGAAACCTCCAGTAGAGGAATCAATTGTCAGGTTAGATGCACTTATCAGAATACTACCGGGCATTTTTCCAACTTGAAAAGATTCAGATGTTAAACTGGAAATAGTATTCCCATCAGACACAACAGTAGTGACTTTATCGCTTACAGGGTCTTTAGGCTTACCATTCATGTTTACACTTGTAAAGCCACCTAAGTAACTTACAGTTGTTGCAGAAAGTGTATTGATTTCTAACTCAGAAGACATTACATTTGTAGCACCAGCCATTGCAACAAATCCAAGCATAGCAATTGCTATCATAAAAATCTTTTTCATAATTATATTTATTTAATTT
>JAIJLI010000710.1 GCA_022722495.1 Dialister sp.
ATTCCTATGTATGCAAAGTGGATGCCATGCTATGTCAAGCACGACAGTAGTAACCCTGTGGTCAAACTGATTGCGACCTCGATGCTTCCTGCAACAACTGCAAGCTGCACCGCCATATATCTTATTGCAGTTTCTCATATTCGCCTCGTTTTATCTTTCTTATTACCTTCATGGTCTGCAGGTCTGTCAGCGTGTACATCACTGACCGCTCCGACAGTCCCATCTCTTCACCTATCTTTAGCGCATCAGCTGTCGTGAACTCATGCTCCAGTCCGTCCAGCAATATCTTCTTTTGCGGTTGAATGCTGTCTATTGCCATGTATTTCTGCAGCCTTGCATAGCATTCCTCGAAATACTCACCCAGCTCTATGGCAGACTTGACTGAATCAATGTCCACATTGTCATTGTCTGCTTCTCCACAAGCCCAACGCATCATCTGTATCACAAGTGCCAACCTTGCTGTATTCAGATGGGTCTTCATGATTCTGCCGTCTATCAGTGCATCATCCTTGATGCTATTGATATAGTCAACTGTCCGATTTCTCCAGTCAAAGAAGTGTTGCTGCGCTTCCGCCGTGAAATTGATGATGGTGGGTATCACCATTCCGGTCTCGTCATCATATTGGCAGGGCAATGCCAGTATCTTCTCCACCACATCTGCCCACAGATCAAAGCATTCACGACCATCGTAATTGCTTTCTGTTCCATGCAGTTGCCAGGGACTGATGGTATGCCTCTTGGGATAGGCAAACAGAATGCGGTCTATCAGACCATTGTCGCCATACCCCTTGTCCACCAACTCATGCACTCGCTTGGTCTGGGTGGTTCCAATGATATTGATGCAGGGCTGCTCTATATGGATGGGGATGTCCAGACTGCATCGGGTGATGTCCAGACTGCATCGGGTGATGTCCAACGGCTTTCCGCTATGTGCCGTCAGCAGCTGCTCTATCAGCTGTCCCTTGCTGTATTGGTTCACGGTGTTGAACATACCCATAATCTCATCCACAAATGCCACAATGCCCCTTTGGTTCACATTGTGCGCTTGCATCAATGCCTCAGGAGTGAAGTCCGAAATCACAGTTCTTTGCAGTATCGGAATCTCCGGAATCTCCGATTGCGAATAGGTGAACTTTCTGCTCTTTCTCTTTTCCATAAACAGGGAATAGGCTTCATCGTCTTCCTTGTATTTTTTCAACAGCTTATAGTCATGCGCTCTTATGGGC
>JAIJLI010000711.1 GCA_022722495.1 Dialister sp.
TACATGCTGAGCGTAGCCATATAAGGATTGCCCACCAGATAATAATTGTTGCCATCCTGCAACTGTACCAGCGAATAACTCATCTTGCCCAAAGCATTCTCCTGAGCATCGGCATTCACTACCAGGCGATGGGCATTCTGCTTATCCACATTCACCGAAAGCGAACTCTGCTGCTGAGAAGCCGAGACATAGGCGTATTGCGTATCTGCCTTCGGCAATCGGAGCAACACTTCGGATGCACCCACCATATATTTATCTCCCATCCTGATAGCCACGCCCTCCAGAGGCTGATATTTCCTGTCCACCTGATTATATACGTGGCTCCAGTGGGCTGAAAGCGCATTGAGATTCTGATTCTCGAATGTGATGCCGGTACCTGCATAGTCGTAGGCATCGTAGCTGCCGCCCAAGGTTACTTCCTCAGCAGAAGCATCATCCCAGCTTCGCTGATATACAGGACTGGTAACACGATTGTTTACCGAAGCGGAGAACGTGATTGGCTTGAATGCCTCCGACTCCTGTCTCCCCGATGCTGCCGGCACATAGATGTCGCCCGCATAGGTATCCAGCAAAGGCGAGGTGAGGGCATACCAGGTGTTTGGCTTCATCTGCTTCTCCACCCAAGCCTTGTTGTAGATGAGATAGCACTGGTTGAGCAGTTCGCCTCCTGGCTTGAAGTAAATCTGGTCGCAGGTGTTGCCATAGAAAGGTTCACACGCCAGATTTCCGTCGGCATCCAGTCCGTGGTCTCCGACATTGGCATCCCACCGGGCAAGCATGTCATACTGTATATTCGGCGTTGCCGCATCTCCTTTGGCATTGCTCAGACGGGTGGCGATGCCCGTAGATTTCTGATAGGCGATATAGCCCAGGGAAGGGAAATACAGTCCGCTCAAATCTGGAATCGTTACCTTGGTAAACTTCATCGGCACGTATCCACCGCTGCTGTAATCCGTATATTCGTCAGCCCCCTTATAGAGCTCGCCACGGTCAGAGCGGCGCCAGTTTTCATCATTGTTCCATGCCGCACTCATTTTGTTATTGGCCGTAGGATTCCAGGTGGCGTATTCCGGTACCACCGCAAAGCGGATGTAGGCTTCGCCGGAGCAGAGCACCGTGGTGCCTTCGCTTCCATTCTCACGGAATATCAATATGCCTTCGTACCAATATCCCTCGTGCAACTGCACATTCTTTGACGCAGAAGATGCATCCCCCGACTGC
>JAIJLI010000056.1 GCA_022722495.1 Dialister sp.
GAGGAGGCTTTGATGCAGGCTAAGGCTGGTCGTGAGCACATCCTCAACTGCATGATGGAGACAATCTCTGAGCCACGTGCTGAGATGAAGCCACAGGTTCCACGTATTGTAGCATTCGATATTCCTAAGGAGTTCATCGGTGCTGTCATCGGCCCTGGTGGTAAGATTATCCAGCAGATGCAGGAGGATACTGGTGCTACTATCACTATTGAGGAGACTGAAGGTAAGGGTCACGTACAGGTATCTGCTCCTAACAAGGATTCTATCGATGCTGCTTTGGCTAAGATCAAGGCTATCGTAGCTGTTCCTGAGGTTGGTGAGGTTTACGAGGGTACTGTTCGTTCTATCATGCCTTACGGTTGCTTCGTGGAGATTCTTCCAGGTAAGGATGGTTTGCTCCACATCTCTGAGATCGATTGGAAGCGTCTTGAGACAGTTGAAGAGGCTGGCATCAAGGAAGGCGACAAGATCAAGGTGAAGTTGATGGAGATTGATCCTAAGACTGGCAAGTACAAGCTCTCTCATCGTGTGTTGATGGAGAAGCCTGAGGGTTACGTAGAGCGTGAGCGTCGTCCACGTCCAGAGCGCGGTGAGCGTCGTGGTCGTCGTGATGATCGTCATGAGGGTCGTGGTGAGCGTCCAGCTCGTCAGCCACGTCGTTACGAGCATCGTAACGAGGAGCAGGCTCCTAAGGATTTCAACGATTCTTTGGATCATAACAATGATGTAGAATAATCCTAGTATTATATACATTAATAATATAGATGGGTGCATTTCGTCAAAAAAGCGGAATGCACCCGTTTTTTGTCAGAACCCTATGAAACTGTTTCCTTAAGGAAAAAAATAAATATCCTTAAGGAAAAAAATATTTTCCCTTAAGGAAAAAATATATTCTCCTTAAGGAAAAAATATATTCTCCTTAAGGACACTTTTAATTGCAGAATTATATGTAAAAGATTCGTGATGAGTGTAAAGGGGGATAGTCTAAAAACATTGGGTGTAAACAGAGGGGAGCTTTAAGATGTCTAAAAGCAATAAAGCCCTGCAAGTGAAAACTTGCAAGGCTTATGTAGTGCGCTTCAAGATGGGCTTGAACTTTAGAGGTTGAAATCTTATGAAATGTATAGAAATTGTAAGATGCATAAAATCAGGTAGTTATGATTTATGTTAAAGCTGTATATGTTTGTTAAAGTTTCAAAGATAGAATTAAAATGGGTGCTTATCGGGTGCATTTTTGAGGCAAAAGTATTATCTTTGCACCCAACAAAATAATAGAATATATGGCACAGTTTTTCTTACGTAGTTCAAGAACATCAGGAGAGGCTCCTCTCTATACCAAGATAAGGCGTAATGGCTTTCAGCTTTATGTCTGCACTGGTATTAATGTCGATATCCAAGAATGGAATAAGTCGCAAAAGAGTATGGCTGCTCTAAAAAGGTATGAAGCGACACCTGCAGGAATGAAAGTTCATAACTTGCAGGTGGAGGTGATGAATGCTATAGATTCTCTTTATTCCGAAAAGCGAATCAAATCAAAGGAGGATAAAGAACTTGTTGAAAAGACTATTTCTTCTATAGTCAATGGTACTGTAGAAGAAATACAAGAACGTATTATGGTGAATGAGGGGGAAGAGTTGAAGTATATTCATCGCTATTATGATTATTTCTTTGCTGGTATTTCTGATGGTTCTATTCGTCATGGTAACAATGCTGTTTATTCTGAAGGTTCTGTTGGCGTTTGGAAGTGCTTTGGAGATTATCTGAAAGTATATTGTAAGAAGAATATGTTGTTTTCTCAAATAGATAAACCTTTTGCTGATCGATTCACGTTGTTTTTGGAAAGGAAAGGTTTGATGATGCATACAGTCAACAAGCATGTCTCTTGTTTCCGTAAACTTTGTAATCTTGCAGCGATGGAAGGTTATAATTCAAATGCCGTGTCCCTTCGGGTTTGGAAGGATAAAACTGTCAAAGAGGAAGAGAAACGTAAGGAAATCTATCTTACTGATGAGGAAATTGATGGCATGTATAAAATGGAACTGACAGGTATGGAGGAGAAAGTACGTGATATATTTCTGTTGGGGTATTTTAGTTGTCAAAGATATAGCGATTATAGTGAGTTGAAAAAGAAGAATTTTATTACGTACAATAAGGAACTTGGTATTATCACTTTAACGCAAAAGAAAACAGGTAGGGAAGTTTGTGTGCCAATAGTTGATGACAGGGTTTATGAGTTGTGTAATAAATATCATTATGTTTTTCCTACTGTGACAGAACAACAGTTGAATGAGAAAATCAAAGTTGTGGCACAGAAATTGTCTGCAACTATGCCATCAATGGGTGAAAAGGAGATTACTGTGCTTACTTCTAGAGAAAAAAGTGCTGAGGAAACTTATTCAAAACTCTTGAAGAAGAAAAAAGCAGGAGTAAAGTTTACCGAAAACGAACGCAAACGTTTTGGTAAATTGAATAAGGTTGCTATGCTGCATGGTGGTGAAACTCTTTATGAACGTAATAAAGATGGCGAGGTTATTCGACCAAAATTTCAGTTGGTGTCCTCGCATACTTCTCGTAGAAGTGGAGTAACTAATATGTATAAGATGGGCATTCTGTCTAATATAGAAATGCGTAGTATAACAGGACATCGCTCAGAGAAAGTCTTTGAAACCTATATAAAGGTAAGTAAGGCAGAACAAGCACAGCAGATTGCCCAAAAGTTGAAGGCAGCAAAAGTAAAGTAAAACTATAAGTTGACAAGTTGAAAATGATTAGGCGTTTTCAACTTTCAACATCATAAAAGTATTAAAAAATGAAACTTGAAGAATTGAAAAAACAATTGCCAGCTTGGAAAGAAAGCAATGCTGAGTTTTATAATAATTATGTCCATGCAATTAGAGGTGGTAAAGCAACTCTTTCTGCTTATATGCATATCTATGATTATGCTATGGGCTTGATTTCAGATTTACCACAGACGGTAAAATTTGGTAGTTATGGAACGATATTCAAAAACTATCATTATAAGTTAGGATTTAATGGCTTGTTAGGAATGCTATTGCAGGTTTTTGAAAACGATAAAATGCTGTATTTTCAGGCTCAGGTAAATCGTGAAAAATTGAAGATGGCTATATTATATTGGTTCTTATTTGATGATTATCATTATAATTTGATGCTGGCAATTAAAAAATATCCAAGCCAAGAACTTAAAATGCAGTTGGAAGAATTAGAAGAGCAAGTGATAGAAAACGCTCTTGTCTTAGGTATAAAAGATAGAGAATATTGGGAGGAACAGCTTGCAAAAGGCGAATTGATAATTACTGGTAATAAATTACGTAAATGCTTTTTTGTAGAATTGGAAGAAAATTTCAATGTGGAGGAATTTGAAGAAATAGAAGAATTGCAAGAGAAAGTTACATCAAATAATTTGGAGGACAATGAAGAAGCAAAAGATGATACTGAGGTTAATGATTCGGAACTCTTGAAGGAAAAGGTAACAACTTGTAATGATAAACCACAGCGTGGGAGAAAACCAGCTTTCTTTGGCATTGATAGTTTACAGAAATTGTTTGCAATAAAAATGAATCAGGAGAAAGCAAATGAGGTTATAACCATGATGGAAAATGAAGCGTCATTGGAACTATACAATGGTATAAAATTAGTGTCCATGATAGTTGCTTTGGAGGCTTGTGGATATATTGACTATTTATTGGGCGGTAAGGTTTCTGGCTTTTATAAGCTGTTGCCAGAAAGTTGTCGTCGAGTTTTGGCTTATGATACATTTAATGAATATTATAATAATATGCATTTGTACCATTTCGAGAACAAGTGTTTTGACCAAAAAATAAAGGATGGGACAAAGGAAAACTGGGAGAAAGAAATAAAACGGTATATATTGATGTTTCAAGGAATAAAATAATAGAGATAGAACTTGATATTTAATGCCATGAAATGCCAATAAATACCAAATTAGTTGTCTATCAATTAGATGGCATTTCTTGGTATCTGTAATTTCAAAACAATTTTATAATTTTGCCCCCGAATGGATTAGCTACCAATTCTATTCGAGGGCATAAGCATGCGTGTGCCCATAAGTATTAATTTTTAATGTAGATTAGTTATGGACAGCGTAATTATACTAAACAAGGAACAGTTCCAGGATGCTATCTATAGAGCTGTGAGTCGATGCCTTGATGAAAGAAATATCGACATGATGATAAACTCTTCTAATAATGAGAAGGGTTTCTATAGCCGTGATGAGTTGTGCGATTTGCTTCATATCGCATACCCTACGTTATGGCGTATAGAGAAGAGTGGTTTGCTGAAGAGCCAAAAGGTAGGGCGTAAAAACTTGTACTTCAAGCAAGAGGTTGACCAATTGGTGAAGTCGGGTAAGCTGGCTAAGTACAATCGTTAATAATGCACAGGGGTATGGAAAATTATGTTCATGGCATTATTAACGATGTGGCTCAAAAGCAAGCTTTATTTGCGAAGCAAGCTAATCCTTTAAATGAAATTACTGGTGAGATGTTGTTAAATCGTAATGTTCAAGAGATTCCTTCTCTATTGGATCCTTTGCTGCCAAAGGTAGGGTTGGCTTGTTTAGCTGGTAGTTCTGATACAGGAAAATCTGCTTTCTTGCGTCAATTTTCTATGTGCGTAGCAGCAGGATTGCCTTCTTTCTTGGGAATGAAATTGAATGTAGAACACAGAAGTGCAATCTATGTCTCTACTGAAGATGATGAAACTGCTAATGCTTACTTGATGGTGCGACAAAATCAGCAACTTAGCTTGCAACCATCAGAGTTGGGGGGATTGCGTTTTTTGTTTGATTCGGAAAAAGTTGTGGAAGAATTGGATAAGCGTTTATCAGCTAAACCTGCAGATTTGGTGATTGTGGATTGTTTCTCTGATCTGTATATGGGAAGCATGAATGAAAGTAACCAGGTTCGCTTGTTTTTAAATCAATACTCCCAACTTGCTAGCAAGCATAAGTGTCTAATCATTTTTTTGCATCACTGTGGTAAGCGAACCGAGAATTTTATGCCATCAAAGCATAATCTCTTAGGTAGCCAGGCTTTTGAAGCGAAGATGCGATTGGTGTTAGAACTTCGAACGGACATAGAAAATGTAACTTATAAGCATCTATGTTGTGTAAAAGGCAATTATCTTTCTGCTGAATACAAAACAGAATCCATCAAGTTGAAATTCTCGGATAGTCTTACTTTCTCAGAGACAGGTGAACATGTGCCATTTGAGAACCTTTTGCCAATTTCATCGGATAATGAAACAAAGTACAATGCTATTATGCAGTTCAAGGCTGATGGCTTGACTTTGGATGAGATTGCTAAGAAGGTGGGGTATAAAGATAAGTCTGGTGTTTCTAAATTCTTGGCTAGATATGATAAAACTAAACATTAAGACTATGGATAATTATGACTATGTGGCTTTGACGAACGAAGTAGTTCGACGGGGCGCTAATCTTTTTGGGACCTTTGAAGAGTGGACGAAAGGTGCTTTTGCTTTGTCTGCACTAGGTGAGAATGGGCGTGTTTTATTCAAGAACATCAGTAAGCTGAGTGATAAATATAACGAAGTTGAAAATGATAAAAAATTCACGAATGCTTTGCGTACAAACAATCAGGTAAGTATAGCGTCATTTATCTACATGTGTCAACAGAAAGGCATAGATACCAACAAGTTCTTCTTGAAAGATGGTAAAGGGACAGGATCGTCTCTAGTTGTCCCTACAATTCGTCAAGTGAAAAGTCTAGCTGCATTTGTTGACATAGATGGACATTATGTAACAGATAGTTTGGATGTGCAAATGAAATCGGATTTTGTTACGTTTTTGAAGATGTTGGTTGATGATGATGACAGAATCAGAAACATTGTGGAAACCTATAAAATAGGGGTGACAAAACAACAGCACACAATCTTTTGGTATGTGGATATAGAAGGCAAGGTAAGATATGGAAAAATAATGGCTTATGGAAAAGATGGACACCGAATGCATGATATTATTCCGCAAAGCATCCCTTGTGAACTATCTAAGCAGGGTAAATATCTAAAGACTATACCATCAAGAAAACATTGTTTGGTGAACATCTTCTAAATGACCCTATGTATGCCGATAAGTTGATAGGTATTGTTGAAAGTGAGAAAACTGCTATTATTTGCTCTTTATGTATCTCTGATGTGCTTTGGATGGCAACAGGCTCTCTTGGTAATTTGCAAGCAGAAAGATTGCAAGCAGTCAAGTCAAGACGTGTAATCCTTTATCCAGATGCCGATGAAATGTCACAACCATTCTGTAAATGGAAGGCTTCTGCTGATGCGTTGAATGAAAAGGGATGGCAGATTCAGGTGAGTGGTTATTTGGAGACTGTTGCTACCTTTGAGCAGAAGCAGAAAAAGATAGATATAGCAGATCTTTTGGTGGCTAATTTACAAGAATATGGTGCTGGGTAGTTAGTTTAGAATGGCTCCTTGTGGTAGTCTGTAGCAAGATATGCCGAGGTATTACTTTCACTACGTTTCGTAATCCTCTGCACTCTTGCATACTTCCCACAAAGGTCGTATGAGAACTATTCGCAGGCTCACAGTTTATTATGAATGATTAAAGAAAAAATGATATGAACAATAAAGAAAATAAACAAATTTTAGAGAAGCGTAATCATGTGATAGTCGTCAAGGTTACGGATTCAGAATATAAAAAGATAAAGGCAATGGCACAGAAATGCAGTCTTACTGTTAGTAGTTATGGGCGAGCTCGTTTTGTTGGTTATGAGCCAAAGCAAGGATTGACAGAAGAGGAGTTCTATCGTCTTGGTAATTTGGCTCTTTGTCGTGTAGATATGGTGAATTTTGCCAATGCGTTGTCGGGGTTGACGCGTGAAGAAAAACTGCAACTCTTCCGAAACCATCGCCAGATGTATGACTGGTATTGCCTTGTTGCTCCTATTACCAATGCTGTTGTAGAGTATATGCAATTTATCCAGAAGGCTAATATCTTTCTGCCTCCCTCTATGAAAGATGTAACAAAGACAGAGTAAGTATGATAGGAATAGCACATGCCGTTTCCTATGGAATCAATACTCTTAGGTATATTAAGGGCGAGTCAGAGAAGAAAAGACATCCTGAAAAAATATATCATGTTTGTAATCAGTTTCTTCCTAACGATATAGATGCTATGGGTATGTGGACAATGATGAACTTTAAAATAAATAGTCACCCAGGAATGAAGAATGGTCTGTTTCATGTAGAGTTAAGTCCAGCTAAGGAATGTACAGACAATTTTACAATGGCTGATTGGAAACGTCTTTGGAGTGATTTTGTAGAGGAGTTTGATAAACAGCAATTATATGATAAAGAAGGTAAAATGATTTCGAAGAAGACCAATCTTGCTGGTAGTATGGCTTCCGTTTGGCTTCATCAGGAATCTAAAAGTGGAATACCTCATCTTCATGCTGCTGTTTGTCGTGTAGATATGCAAGGCAATACGAATAATGATCATCGCATTGATATTCGGGTACAAAGGGCTGCGGAAATTGTCGCTGTGAAATATGGTTGGATGACAGCACGTTAGGTAAGAGATAGAAATGTTGATCTTGTAAGTCAAGCCTGTATGAATGCCCTACGACAGATGCCTCGTTGGGATTGGAATGACTATGTGGCTCGATTGGAAGCTTGTGGATATACCCCTAAGTTGAAAAGGGATAGACAGAATCAAGTAGTTAGTTATATTATCTGCAAAGGGTGGACAAAATACAAGGCTTCTGAACTGGGACGTGGACGTAAGTTGACGGTGAAAAATATTGAGAACACATGGAAGGTTTTGCATCAAGAGGCTCAAAAGATTGTTGCGCCAACCTTGAAAGAAAATCAAGAGATGTTTGCAGATAAGCCTATCTCTGCAATGTTCAGTCATAAGTCTTGTCAATCTGGTTCTGTCAACCATTATACAGAACGTCAACCTGGGAGTAGTTGTGTGAATATAGAGTGGAATGGTGAATCTTATAGCCGTTTTGTACCCAAGAAGGTTACTCAGGCATTTGATGAAGTCTTTGATTATCGAGTTGAGGGCAATTGGCAGTTTTTGACCAATCTTGCTTTGGCTTACTTCACAATGCTTGCTACCCCTTCTGTTACTTCTTCTGTAGGTGGAGGAGCATTCAACAATGAAGGCTGGGGTCGTAAACGAGATGAGGATGAATTAGATTGGGCATACCGTTGTGCAAAAGCTGCCATTCATGCAATCGGCAGAAAACCGAAAAAGGGTATGCGTCGTTAGTGTATAATATAAAATAAGATGAACAATGAAAATTAAAACAGAGGATCTTCGAGCTGGATTGAATGACTTTTCTCCTGAATAGCAGATAGAAAAGGAGGTGAAGACAATTGATGCAAGTGCCAAGGCTTTGGCTGATGCTTCAAAAGTACTGACAGATCTCGTAAGTCAGATTGATGGCTTGACAAGTCGATTGGAAAAAGCTAATGTAATTCGTATTTCAGCTAAGACAAAAGAAGAAATGTCTTCTATGTCTGTTCAAATGGTAGCTGATGCAGCTAAAGTGCTGGATACAAAGGTTAAAGAAACTGTAATACCATTTGCTAAGGAACTAAAGTTGATATGTCAACAACTTTCAGGCAGTGAACATCGAGTGTCTGTACCGATTTCTGTTGCATATAGTCTAATGGTTGTGCTAGTTTGTAGCCTTGTCTATGCAGGACTAGTAGTCTTTGCCAACTATCGTATAGTTCATTCTACCATATTGTGGTCTTGTACTTGGATAATGTTTGGATTTACCGTTTTCTTGCTTTCATTTATACTATTTATGGCTTATAAAAAGTGGTTACAGTAGGCAAATCGTTAAACTTTCCTATAATATGCGGATAAAGAAGTGTTATTTCAAATAAAATCCTTATATTTGCGTTTAACGCAATAAAAAAGAAAACGATGAAGG
>JAIJLI010000712.1 GCA_022722495.1 Dialister sp.
GCCTGGGTGCCGGGCGCCTTCGAGATCCCGCTCGCAGCGAAGAAAATGGCAGAAAGCGGCAAATATGATGCCGTCATCTGCCTTGGCGCTGTCATCCGCGGCGAGACCGATCACTACGAGCACGTAGCGACCGAAGTCACGAAGGGCGTCGCTATGGCTTCCCTCTCCAGCGGTATCCCCGTCCTCTACGGTGTCCTCACCACCGATACCATCGAGCAGGCCATCAACCGCGCCGGCCTCAAGTCCGGCAACAAAGGCTTCGAATGTGCGATGGATGCACTCGAAATGGCGAGCCTTTTCAAGAAGCTGGAAAAATAAAAATCATAGAAAAGCAGCCTGTCGGTTTTCATCGGCAGGCTGCTTTTTTATTGCCTGTTTCCCTCATACAGATACAAAATATGATGAGAGAATGTTTCTTTTCTGCTTGTATATTGCGGAATTTCTCTTCGCTTTTTCTCTATTTTTTGTTACAATACAGGTAGAAAGGCGGTGATGCCATGGGACGATTCAAACAATGGGAAGAGCTGACCATCCAGGATAATTTTCTTTTCCAGAAAGTCATGCAGAACCAGCGGATCTGCAAATACCTGATCGAGAAGATTTTGGGCATCCGGATCGAAAAGATCACATTTCCAGAAGGCGAAAAATCCATAGACAACCGCTACGACAGCAAAAGTATCCGTCTGGACGTCTATGTGCACGATGAAAACGGCCATGTCTATGACATCGAGATGCAATGTACGAATGGCAGCGAAGGGGAACTCCCCAAGCGGACCCGCTACTATCAAGGCATGATCGATATGGACGAGCTGAAAAAAGGGCAGTACTATACAGAGCTGAAAGAGTCCTTCATCATCTTCATCTGTACCTTCGACCCCTTCGGTGAAAATCTCCCCATGTATACCTTCCGCCATCGCTGCATCGAAAAGGAAGGTCTGGAGCTGGGGGATCTTTCGACAAAGATCTTCCTGAACGCGAAAGGCGAAAGTGATACCCTTGACCCGGATATAGCAGCCTTCCTGCGCTATGTGGACGGGAAAGCAGCAGAGGGTGCATTGACGAAAGAAATCAACGAAGAAGTGATTCGGATCAAAGAACATAAAGAAATGAGGCGAGAATATATGACACTTTTGATGGAACTCCAAAAATATAAAACCGAAGGCATGCAGGAAGGGATCGAGATCGGCATGAAGCAAGGTATGGAGAAAGGC
>JAIJLI010000713.1 GCA_022722495.1 Dialister sp.
GCTTCATAGAGGTCGTGCGTGTAGGAACCGATACAGTTAGGTATGTAGGCGAGGGCATCCAAGATACATGCATTGGAACCGGCTCCGATACCACTCTTGCTAGGTGGGTACCAGAGACACATCACCAGAGCTATACCCAGGATCTTCATGATTTTTAAAACATCGATAGGCTCGTTCTTTACCATCATCTTATAGGCGATACCTCCTGCTACGACGATACTGAAGAGTGCGCCCAAAGCCATGCTCATCTGCAAGATCCACCAGAAGGGACCGTCTGAACCGATAAAATCCTGGTTACACAGAAACTCATTTGTCTGGAAGACCACGTTGTCAATGTCTTCCTCAAACAAATCAACGCCAATGGTTTGCGAAAGGTCGCTTACCATATCTTTTATTCCGCCAAGTGTTCCACCACTTGCAGAATCTAAAAATAATGTACTAAATGCCATTTCTTGTTGTTTTTTATTTTTGCGCAAAAATAATGCAATTTTCATAAATACCCTGTATGAATATGATATACCTTTGAAATTAACAATTGCAAAAGCTATCACTTCTTGCCGTTGTCTTCATAAGGCTCTTATCATACAAGGGGCTTACACCTTAATTATATATAGGGAGTCTAGTTCTTTTTATGAAAACCGTTGACTGCAAGAGAATGTTGCCACCTGCCCAAGGCATCAGTAGCTACCGTAGCATTACTCGTTACCCGATCTACCTTCGTTGCCTTACTGCTGACTTCTTTCATTGTCTTTGCTGCATTCAACACTCTCAACTGTTTAGTCAGAGTAAGGTTCTTTTTTACGATGTCACGGTAGATGGTAAGATATTCTCGCTTTCTGCTTCCCAGATCCATATAGGTCTCTCTTGTTACCTTGATAGCAAAAGCGAGACTATGATACACATTACTCCAGTCTTTGTAATCGTCAGAAATTCCACCATATAGGGTTATCTTGTTGATGTTCTGCTGGAAGTTGCTCATGGCTCCTTCTATCTTTCCCTTTTCCATCTGCCAGGCCACATCGGCTGCTCCTGGAGTACGGTTGGCGATATTCTGTGCTTCGACCTTAGCTCTTCTGGACAAGACTGAATCTACATTTTCTGCAAGGGAGATTTCCTTCATCATATTCTGCTGCGTCTTGGTACGGAAACTCTGCTTGTTGGTAAGGGTGGCTGACTTCTGGTAGTTCTTATGCGTGAGATTATAAT
>JAIJLI010000714.1 GCA_022722495.1 Dialister sp.
AACGTGGGGAACTGAAACATCTAAGTACCCATAGGAGAAGAAAACAAAAGTGATTCCGCAAGTAGTGGCGAGCGAACGCGGAATAGCCCAAACCGATGATGTTTAGGCATTGTCGGGGTAGTAGGACCACGTTGTGGCAAGAGATTAAGGAAGTAGAACGTTTTGGAACAAACGGCCGTAGACGGTGAAAGCCCAGTATACGACTCTTTAACGAAGCCTAGTGGAATCCTGAGTAGCGCGGAGCACGAGAAATTCTGTGTGAATCAGCGGGGCCCATCCCGTAAGGCTAAATACTCCCGAGAGACCGATAGCGAACCAGTACTGTGAAGGAAAGGTGAAAAGCACCTCGAACAGAGGAGTGAAATAGTCCCTGAAACCGTCTGCCTACAAGCGGTCGGAGCAACGTAAGTTGTGACGGCGTGCCTTTTGCATAATGAACCTACGAGTTACTTTCTCCGGCAAGGTTAAGGGCTTCAGGCCCGGAGCCGAAGCGAAAGCGAGTCTTAATAGGGCGTGATAGTCGGAGTGAGTAGACGCGAAACCAAGTGATCTACCCTTGGTCAGGATGAAGGTTGGGTAACACCAACTGGAGGTCCGAATGGGTATACGTTGAAAAGTGTTCCAATGAACTGAGGGTAGGGGTGAAAGGCTAATCAAACTTGGAGATAGCTCGTACTCCCCGAAATGCATTTAGGTGCAGCCTTGTGGGTTACTGATGTGAGGTAGAGCGACTGATAAGATGCGAGGGCTTCACCGCCTATCAAGTCTTGACAAACTCCGAATGCGCATCAGTTTTACCTCAGGAGTGAGGGCATGGGTGCTAAGGTCCGTGCCCGAGAGGAGAAGAATCCGGACCACCTGCTAAGGTCCCGAAATGACAGCTAAGTTAAACTAACGAAGTCTGACTGCTAAGACAGCTAGGATGTTGGCTTGGAAGCAGCCATTCATTTAAAGAGTGCGTAACAGCTCACTAGTCGAGGAGTCCGGCGTGGATAATACTCGGGCATAAACTGTTTACCGAAGCTATGGATGTGTAAACACATGGTAGGGGAGCATTCCAACGGCGTCGAAGGTGAAGGATGACCTTTGCTGGAGCTTTTGGAAACGCAAATGTAGGTATAAGTAACGATAAAGGAGGTGAGAAACCTCCTCGCCGAAAGACTAAGGTTTCCTGATCAACGTTAATCGGATCAGGGTAAGTCGGG
>JAIJLI010000005.1 GCA_022722495.1 Dialister sp.
TTGTTGGCATACATCATGAAGTTTTCGAAGAGCAACTTGCTGCCTATGATACGGACAGGATCGTTGGCAAAACGCATCGTGATGCCATACGGCACACTGACGAGATAAGCCGAATCCAGATATACTTCGCCCTCTACATCCAACTGGCTCAAGGCTCCCTTCAAACTCAGTTTTCCTTCGCCATATCCCTTCAGACCCATAATCTGGTCAGGAACAAAACCGTTGACAAAATGCAGAGGCAACTTCTCCATACCCACTTCGGCATCGAGATAACCGTTTCCTTCCGACTTGTAAGTACCCTTTACGGTAGCTACTTCTTCACCCTCATAATTGAGGGAACCATCTACATAATGAGAACCGTCGCTCTTTGGCATGTAAACGAATTCAGTACCGACATCTCCCATCGGACACTTTTCGTAAACCATATTGTCGATGTTCAGATTAGAAGAAACCGAGAGTTCATCCTTGGTCTGGATAATATGGAAGTCGCCGTCAAGAATACCCGAGATGTCAGGCGTATAAGGAATCACGCTGAGCACTTTATCCAGATTAAACTGGCTCATGCTCACCGTAAGATCCTGCAGCGCTTCTTCGTTTTCATCATTGCTGTATATACGGATACCCATACCGTTGGCTGCCTTCAGAATCAGATTGGCAGAAACACGGTCGTCATTGCCCAACATCAGATAGTTGTCATCGTTGGCAGTAAACTTTTTGTACCCCAGGACAGGATGGGTATCGATGAGCGAAATCTTCACGCCGTTTTCCAGCAACAGCGCCTCCAGACCCACATTTACACCCAATCTGTTTTTGGCATCATAGATGCGGGCATCGATATTGGAACCCTTCTCCTGCAGTTCGCCCTCTACCTGTGCCCGGAACACATACTGAGGATTATGCTTGTTGTTCTGAACACGTGCTGCATAGCGGATGGTATCGCCCTCAGTCTTCACCAAGGCACGGATCGTATCCAACTGCATGCCACTCGCTACCAGTGAATCGATGTTGAGATAACCATTGACACCTGTTACAGGCGACATGGTCATCTTCATATCCACCGTCTTGAAACCATAACCGCAGTAAGCGATGAAACGGGAAATGAAATTGTCCTTTCCTGTGGTAAGATAAACATGACCGAAAGGGAGCTGACTGCGAATCTTCACCTGATCGATATGATGGTTCCTAAGCTGATGAGCCAATTCTTTCTGCAATCCGGCAAAACGGCTCATCAACTGCTTATAGCCTCCGTGTACATCCATGTTGAGATGGAAGTCGCCGCAATCGATGACTGCGTGCGTAGTATCTCTGCGGGTAAAGACATCAGCGTCAACACCCACCGGACGGTAATTCTTTTTTGCCGTACGAACCGTAATATCACTCATCGAAACCATGATGTCATGACTGTCCTTCAGGTCGGACCTGATATCCATGTGACCGCAGAGCGACAGGCGCATCGGTGCCTTCGTTACCTCTAACGAATAAAGATTCACATCGCGGACATCTGCCACCAGGGTAGCCTCCAGTTTCTTGGAATTCGTAAGTGCATCAAGGCTGACGAGCCCCGTAAGATACTGGTTCTTGCTGTCGATATCGGCATGCACCTTTCCGTTGGCAACGTGAGCCACTGCCAATACATGCTCCAGTTTGTATTTGCCATACTGAATCTGGTTTACCTGTGCCTTAGCCTGTAATCGGGTACGCGGAGAAAGAAAATCGGTTCCCACTCCCTTCGCCTGCAATGAGCCGGTGAAAGAATGCAAATCCTGTTTTGGCAGGAAATGCTTTGCCTGGATGTTGTGCGCCTGAATCTTAGCTTGATAAGCCAGACGGTTCATATCGATACTGCCGTCTTTCCGAGTCTTCGCATCTACCTTGGCATCTACCCTCATTCTGCCACGACCTTCGGTAATGGCGAGTCGGGTAGCATATCTGGAGCCGTCTGCCTGAATGTTACCACGGATTCCGATACCGCTAGGCACACGTATCTCCTGCATCAGAGAAGGGTCAAGCATGGCGGTAATGAAATCCAGATGATAGGTACGGGCGTTCAGATCTACATTTGCCTTCAGACGGTTCATATCCGTCAGATTACCCAATTTTCCATCAGCACTCAGTTCGAAGGCTGTAGGCAGCGACAGTTTCAAGCCCGAGAAAGATGCCTGCTGCATATTTCCCTTGAACGATCCTTCTATCTTCATCGGATAGAATGGCCATTTCTTCTTCATGGCGTCTGGGAAGGCATCACCTGCAAAGAGGAACAGGTCTGAACGGCCCAAAGCTCCCTTCAGCTGTGCCATCAACTTGCCAGGTTTCACCTCATCAACGGCATTCATATCCATATCCACCGTTGCCTGCAATTGGGAGTATGGGGTACGGAGACATATATCAGGCAACCGCAGTTTCACGGAATCCATCACGAATCTGCCATAGAGCTGGTCTACCTGCAAACCGCTTTTCTCCTTAAACTGAGCTTCACGAATCCTGACATCTATCTTTGAATCGCAATAATAGAAAGAGTCTGCCTTCAAAGTCATGGCCGACAGGGCGATATGGTTAAAGTCCATACCCGATACCGGACGGATATAGTTCTGGTCATAGTTCACCTTGCCCTTCTTCCAGTCAAGATGACCTATCTGATAAAGTCCTTTATAAAGGTCGAGATAGGTAGTCTGCGCCACCGCATCTCCAAAATAAGCATTCACCTGGAGGGTATCTCCAGGCATGTGTAATACGAAATCAGTGTTCTTCAGTTTCAGTTTTTCGATATTCACCTTCCAGAAATTGGTACTAGGCGTAGTATCCGGCGGCACCGTATCGCTCAGTTCTACCGAGAGTCGGGCATCAGCCAACAGGGCATGATTCACCCTCACCTTCTCCTTACCGAGGTCAATGCCATGAGCCTTCAGGCGCAGATTACCTACATTGCCCTTGATTCTGGCTTCGTGAATAAAATTAGTGGTATTCACCTTCATCTGGGTGAAATTGAGTTCATCCACCATGACTTGACTTTCGAAAAGAGGCAACAATTGTACGTCTACCACCATCTTCTGGATGTCGGCAACGGTATCTCTCTTATTTCTTAAAGCCAAGTTTGGGGAATTCTTGAGTGAGTCGATTGGTTGAAGTACCTTTACGCCTTCCACTCCCAGTTTCAGAGGGAAGACGAGGCGTACTTGCTTTACCGAAATATCCATACCCGTCGACTCTGAGGCATAAGCAGCCACTTGCTTTACCGCCCAATTCTGAACAGGTGGCAGATAAAGCAGAATGGATAACAACAAGATGAGCACCAATGGAGTCAACACCGTGATTCCTGCCCATTTCGCATACCTCTTCATAAGCATGGATTTTTGAGTTAGGGTGCAATAGCCCGCCAAAGATTATCATCCGGCAGCGGAGCCTCTGCTACTATTGTTTCTTTAGACACAGGATGAACAAATTCTACTCTGTGTGAAAGGAGAGAAATACTGCCATCTGCATTGCTACGTGGAGAACCGTATTTCAGATCTCCCTTGATAGGACATCCCATCTTGGCAAGCTGGCATCTTATCTGATGATGACGACCCGTCATCAAATTCACCTCCAGAAGTGTATAATGGTCTGTATGACCTATCACCTTATACTTCAATATCGCTTTCTTCGAGTTTTTCACCTCATGGTCGTAAGCATAGCTCTTATTCTGCTTTTCATTTCTTACTATCCAATGGGTGAGCGTAGCCTCAGGTTCCTTTGGCATGTTCTTCACGATTGCCCAATAGGTTTTGTGAACTTCGCCATCCCGGAACATATTGTTCAGACGGCTCAATGCCTTAGAAGTCTTGGCAAATACGACCAAACCCGAAACAGGACGGTCAAGGCGATGCACCACACCGAGAAATACATTTCCCGGCTTGTGATACTTCTCCTTGATGTACTGTTTCACAGTCTCCGAGAGAGGTTCGTCGCCGGTCTTGTCGCCCTGCACAATTTCGCCACTTCTCTTAGAGACTATGATTATATGGTTGTCTTCGTAAACTACCTGCATGTTTTATCAATAAAACGATTGCCGAGAGATTACATGTTCATACCACCGTCGATCTGAATAACCTGACCGCTAACATAGCTAGACAAGTCGGACGCGAGGAAGAGGCAAACATTTGCGATATCCTCAGTCTGACCACCACGACGCAATGGAATCTTCTTCATCCAGTCCTTGCGGATTTCCTCAGGCAACTGTGCAGTCATTGCAGTCTCGATGAAACCAGGAGCTACAGCATTGGCACGTACGCCCTTAGGACCCAACTCCTGAGCGATAGACTTAGCCAAAGCAATCATACCAGCCTTAGAAGCTGCATAGTTGCACTGACCTGCATTACCATGAACACCTACAACAGAAGCCATGTTGATGATAGAACCACCACGCTGACGAAGCATGATTGGAGAGCAAGCATGAATGAAGTTGAAGGCTGACTTCAAGTTTACATTCAAAACAGCATCCCACTGAGCCTCGCTCATACGGAGCATCAAACCGTCCTTGGTGATACCTGCATTGTTAACCAGAATATCGATAGAACCGAAGTCCTCATGAATCTGCTTAACAGCCTTCTGTGTCTCCTCGAAATCTGCTGCATTACCAGCATAAGCACGACAGGTTACACCAAGAGCCTCAATCTCCTTACGAGTAGCTTCCAAACCGGCAGCCATATCGTCGTTGAGTACGAGGTCTGTAAATGCGATGTTAGCGCCCTCAGAGGCGAACTTCATAGCGACAGCCTTACCGATGCCGCGAGCAGCACCTGTTACAAGGGCTGTTTTACCACTTAATAATCCCATTTCTTTCTTATTTAATTAATTATCAATTAGTTACGTGTTTACTATATTCTTTTATTATAGTTTCAAGCCCGACTTTCCCAAGGCACCATAAACCACCTTGGCAACCAGAGGTTTGCTCGACTCCACATTCATGCCATGACCCAGACGTCCATAGATAAACGGAACCTCGAGACCTTTGATGCAATAGTGAGTAATATCGGCCACCAGATCGATGTTATCAATATCAAACTCACCATCTTCTCTTCCTTCGGCATAAATTCTTCTGAGAATCTCTATTTCGTCTTCATCGAAGTTCTTTCTCGCTTTCTCAACCATCCAGATGTTTCGGAAGAACTCAGCACGGAGGTTACCGTTTCTTACAACCGTTTCCTTGATCATACTGAGGTGAGTATAGATAAGCTCGATGATTTTATCCTGTGGACGCATCTTGCAATTAGCAACCTCGTCCAACTTGTCCGAAAGACGCTCCAACTCTGATTCTATCACCGCGTAATAGACATCCTCCTTCCTACTGAAATAAGTATAAAGCGTACGTCTTCCCTTACCAGAAGCTACAGCAATATCATTCATTGTAGTATTTGCTATACCATTCTTGGCAAAGAGTTGTCGTGCGACATCTACCAGTTTTTGTCTTGTTTTGGATACTGACATATTGAAGCCCTTCCTTTTTTATTAATTGCACATAAAAATATTATTGTGCAAAAGTAGCACTTTAATTCGAATTAAACAAATATTTAATGTTAAATTAATAAATTAGGGCATAAAAAAAAATCGGATAAGATGTTGTTGACTAACATCTTACCCGATCATTGTTGCGGCGGCAGGACTGATGACAAGCCTACTACCGCCGGATAAGATTTTAGATGCCCAATATCATAACCAACACATTAATAATATGATATACCTTATTATATATAGGGGAGAAAAGAACTAAAAAAAATCAGTAAGCACTAATTTTCGTTTGAATTTAGTCCTTTTTATCCTTACTTTCGAGAAGTTTTATATAATTCTCCAATGTATTGATGCGTTTATCCTTTTCCTGGATTAACTCTTTGAGATACTGGGTCTCCATTTTACTATTGTTAATCCTAACATTCGAGAGAACATTATTAGAACCAATGACTTCTCCCGTCTTTTTCGTGGCCCACTCGGGAGTGGTAAAGAAGTCATCCATCGAGCACTTGAGTACATCACGCATACGCTCAAGGGTATTGCAAGTGACACTCGTTGCCGTTTCAACATGATACAAGCCAGTTGATTTTCCCTGAAAAACCTGTTCTTCGAACTGTTTCTTGGTTAAACCAGCTTCTGCTATTAACTTTCTGAGTACCTGACCGTTATACATAACAACACAATTTAATTAATAATATTTAACTAATATCTATTAGTATTTTTACTAAAAGATATTAGTGTTTTCTAATTTTTATTCGTAACTTTGCAACAAAGTTAATAATAATATTTGAAATATGAAAGAAAATATGCAAAAAAGTGATGAAAAAAATTCATTGCGCGACTGGTACAACGAGATTCCTCGTAACAAGCGCAACAAGTTCATTTTGGCTCTGCAGCTGAAATTCGGCATGTCGGCATCAGGCATCTACGACAAGATCAAGAAGAACAACTGGTTGCCATACCAGCGTGAGATGGTAGAAGAGGTTATCAACGAGGGTAAATGGGAGAAGTAAATGGGAAAGATGACTATCAAGTGCAACAGCGAACAGCTGAAGTACATCCAGAAGGACTTCGAGGACGCTAGCGTTCCGGTCGATGTGTCGTACGGACCTTTCCATAAAGGCAAATCTGAGGTTAATCTTTTCTACGATGACGCTGAAGACGGAATTGTAGAAGGAATTGTTAAATATAGAATGAGAAACAATGAAAAGAAAGGTTAAAACTATGTCTATAGAGGATGCCATCAAGGAAAAATTCCCTGATGCTACTATATATGAAGTTAGAAACGACCGTTTTGGCAAATGTATATTAGGTGTAGTTCCCACCAAAGATGGGAAAGATCATATTGTCGAATGGGATAAAACCGGGAATGCTTCCGAATGTGAGGTAGGCGGTAGAGACTTCCGGGAAATCAGATGGAACGAAGAGGAGCAGCGACCAGAATACATCCACACCAAGCTACTTCTCCACGACGATAGATTTAACGTACAAGTAGATGCCTCCAAGTAAATGTCTAAGCTGCCCAATAGGGGTGAACTGTATCAACGGAAGATACTGCCCCCTATTTCGCAGATATATAGAGCATAGCTCTGAACCACTCGGATGTACACCTGAAAAAATAAACGAATATGAAAGCAATAATGACACTGGAATCAGGGTATAAGGCTATCATAGATTTCCTTACCCCCCCACTACGTAAAAGATTCGAGACACAAGCGGAATTCGAAAGCCGCATTCTCTCAGAAATCAACCTATCTCAGCCAAATGCTGTCAACAAAGCCGTAAAGCTACATATCCTAAGGCATTAAGGCTATCGGCAGCAAGTATTTTGTTTTGAGCCTGCAAACATTTATCTTTGCAGGCAGTTTTTAAAGGAAAAGAAATATGATCAAAGCAGAACAGATTTACCAGGCAACCGATGACGGACTGGACATAATCATCGCATTATACCCGGACGCCAAAGAATGCGTGCAGAAATACTGCACAGGAACGCCCAAGAAGCACTTTGCCATCCGAAAGGAGAATACCCCATCGTGTTCCCTGAAGAAGTACAAGGAATGCTGGAGAGTAACAGACTTTGGAGGCGAAGGAAATGCAGAATCTCCTATCGATCTCTATATGAAGGAGAAGAATATCGACCGTTTCCCTGATGCCATCCTTCGCCTGGCAGCAGAGTATAACGTTACCGATGAGCTCAAGAAGGATGTAAACAAGCCTACTTTTGCAGAACGTGATGCCACCATCGATGAGAAAGATGGTACCCGCATCTTTGAACTCAATGATAAATTCACGGAAGATGAACTGAAGGTTCTTGGCCCAAACGTGAAGCAGGAACATGTGGATGCACTAAACTGGCATTCAGCCAAATGGATTGGATATGTCAAAGACCGCAAGGTCAAGATCAAATACAGCAATGAGCACTACCCTATCTTCATGCGTGAGTGCCTGGTTTCTCCAGCTGAAGGAGAGAAACCGGAAGTAAAATTCTACAAGATATACGAACCGCTCAACTTCAGCAAACAGTGGAGATTCTCATATACTCCTGATGGTGTCAAGCCTAAGAAGTACATCAATGGTCTGGCTGAGCTCAAGAAAGCATACCATGAGTTCAACGCCAAGGAGATGGCTGAATTCAACAAGACCAACGTCGATGAATCGAAGGTCTATAAAGAACAGAAACTTCCTGAAGCATTCATCTGCAGCGGCGAACGAGATAGCCTCTGCTGCAAGTCTCTCGGTTATCACCCTCTATGGTTCAACTCTGAGACCTATAAGCTCAGCGAGGAGGAATACAGAGAAATCATGAAGTATGTGGAAGTACTCTATAATATACCGGACATCGACGAGACCGGTATCTCCAAGGGAACGGAACTTGCCCTGCGCTACATTGACATACATACAATCTGGCTGCCACAATGGCTCAGGACCTACCACGACAACCGAGGAAAAGGCCGCAAGGATCTCCGTGACTGGATGGAGCTGCGCAATACCCGCAAGGACTTCCGCAACCTGATGACGCTGGCCATGCCTGCCCGTTTCTGGGTGAGCAAGCTCAACAAGAAGTCCAACACCTGGGACCACTACATCGATACTGCGTGCCTCTACAATTTCCTTCGCCTTAACGGTTTCTACACGCTCCACGACGAGAACTCCACCATCACGAAGTATGTAAGAATCACCGGTAACATCGTGAAGCTCATCACCACAAGAGATATCCGTGAGTTCTGCCGACAATGGGTCATCGACAGAGCAGAAAAGCGAGATATTCTCAACCTGGTATTGAATACCCCGAAGCTCTCCAGCGCTGCGCTCGATTCACTCCAGGAAATAACGCTTGACTTCACCAACTACACCAATCATTCACAGCTGTTCTTCTTCCCTCGTGTCAGCATAGAGGTAACCAAGGATGGTCTGATTGAGTATCAGCGTGAAGGAAGCTCGCTCAAGAACTACGTATGGCAGGAGAACGTCATCGATCATAACTTCAAGAAGCTCGATGATATGTTCACCATCACGCGCACCATCGATGAGGATGGCAGACCGAAGTTTGATATCGAGGTCAAGAACGTGAGTTCTCACTTCTTTGGCTATCTGATCAACGCCTCACGCACCTACTGGCGCAAGGAACTGGAATACAACTTCGAGGAGAGAAGCGTTGATGAGAAAGAAGCATATCATAAGGCTCACCTATTCGATATCGCAGGTGAAGGCCTGACCGATGTCGAGATTGCCGAACAGAAACAGAACCTCATCAACAAGATATTCACATTCGGGTATATGCTTCATCATTACAAGTCTCCTTCACGAGCATGGGCGCCTATGGCCATGGACAACAAAATCGGCGAAGACAACGAATGCAACGGCCGTTCGGGTAAGAGTTTCTTCTTCAAGACACTCTCTTTGCTGATGAAGACCGTTAAGCTGTCCGGTAGAAATCCGAAGCTGATGGACAACCCTCATGTCTTCGACCAGGTAACCCAGCACACCCAGATGCTGCTGCTCGATGACTGTGACCGGTATCTCAACACAGGACTCTTCTATGATAATATTACTTCAGATATGACTGTAAACCCAAAGAACAACCAGAGCTTCACTATACCTTTCGAGGATAGCCCGAAAATTGCCTTCACTACTAATTATGTGCCGGCAGATTTCGATCCGTCTTCAGAGGCGAGATTGCTGTATATGGTGTTCTCAGACTATTATCATCAGCGCACGGAGGATAATGACTACCAGGAGACCAGAAGCATCAGAGATGACTTCGACAAGGATCTGTTTTCCAAGACCTATTCTGAGGCCGAATGGAACGCAGATATCAACTTCTTCCTGCAATGCTGCCGCTTCTACATATCTCTCGTGGGAGAACCCGTAAAGATACTGCCACCTATGGAGAATATCGTTAAGCGCAAGTTTAAAGCTGATATGGGTGTAAACTTCGAGGATTGGGCCAGTTCTTATTTCTCTGAGGAGAGTGGAAGACTCGACGAGTTTGTCGTAAGAGAAAAGGCATTTACAGACTTCAAACAGTTCTCTGGCCTTAACAAAGCAACGACACAGAGCTTTACCAAGAAGCTGAAGGCATTTGTGGAGCTATGCCCATACATTGAAGCCCTGAACCCGGATGACCTCTGTAACAGCCAGCATCGCATTATCAGAAGAGATCCAGCGCATCCTGATGGAAGCCCGGTTGAGATGATTTATCTCAGAAGCAAGAAGAGTGATTCTCCAAAAGAAGAAACTCAAGCAAAAAAGGGTGATTATCAATCGACAATCGACTGGAGCAAGATAGATACTAATAGTAACGAACCTTTCTAACCCCCTACATATATAATAGGGTATATAGCCCCAAGTTATAGTGCAAAGGTACAAAAAATATCTGAATTATGCAAATATTTTCGGCAAAATTTTCAAGCGAAATTCGCTGATTTTTATATTTCTTTTCTCATGTTACGAGGGAGTGATGAGCATCTGTTCATCGCTCCCTTTTTCGTCTTCACTAGGTATGGCCAGCCCTGCCCGACAGGTTCATTTTAGCCCTTTTCCCCCGCCTACCGCTGTTTTCCCCACTCCCCTTTCTTATTTATTATACAAATCTTTTGTAACTCTGTAACAGAATGTTAGTAAGAAGGTATAAATAACTAGAAAAGAGGGGGTTAAATCCAATTTTGGACGTTTACAAAGTTGCGTTACAACTTAGTTACAAACTTTTAGGAGTTTGTAACAAACCATTTTTGTATCAGCGGCTTACTTCTTCATATAGGTTATGTTACAACTTTGTTTTGGCCCACTTTTTTGTATCTGAAAAATGTATCAAGAAAACAGCGCTGATTATCAGAGAGTTATAAAGCCAAAGTTACACGATACAAAAATACAAACTTTTCGGACGAAATTACATCACATCAAATTTACTAAGAAATATTAGCTTTTTACTAATAATTATTAGTTATCTCAATTTTTATTTGTATCTTTGCCGAAAAATGGCATATGAATAGAGTAGTTTACATCAAGGTGCCTGCTCATATCAGGCAATGGGCATACCACAGTTATGGAAATCCAATTATTTTCCCTATCATCGGCAACGAGGTTGCCGTCATACGTCGGTTCACAAGTAAACCGCCTCAGGCTAGAATGTCGCCAGAAGAACAGGAGAGCCAGGAAGAGATGGAGAAGGCGGATGCCGCCTCACTGCACCAGAGCGTGACGAATACCTTCAAAGATGAGGAGTACGAACAGAGCCGATGGCTCATTCACCCTAATGAGTATATCGCCATCTCGCTTCCGGAATCCAAGGCAAAGCCAATACGTGAGTACAACTACCTGGGCCCACGTGCCAGAAGAGCCGTGAAGGAGATGATCACCGACCTTTTCAAGATAGACCTCTGGGCATCCCTGAAGGACATCGCTGACCGCTCATGCAAGCTTTCATCAATCATTTCAGCCTGGTGCGAGCAACATGGCATTGGCATTGATTATGAGGATACCGTGCGCCAATGCTTCTACAGAATGCGCGATCAGCACGCAAAAAAGGGCATAAATTTAAACTCTACAACAAGATTTCATAAAGATTAATACAATTTTTTCCGTTTCGGCGAACAACTCCGAACAGAATGAAAATAATCGAAATAACCAAACAACTTAGAAATATGGCATACATCAAAAACATCATCAAGATTGAGATGACAGAGGCAGAAAACCTCAAAAGTGTCGTCTTCCCTATGGATCAGAGATGCATTGTACCGTCGGCTGCTAACTTCCGGTCAATTCAATGCAAAGTTCCGTCAAGTTGTGAGATTTCCGACAAAGTAGAGTCAAAAGTCCGCATTTTCACCTCCAAGCTCACCTTCAAGTCGTGCGAGCAGATAGATCCGAACTACCGACCTCTAGCCTTCAGAATCACCACGGCAGATGGCATTCGCTACCTTATGGGCTGCGACCGCCGACCATATCCGGTACTCACCCGTACCGAAAACCTGCCAAGTTCACATACGGAATCTTCCCTGATTACCTATACAGCGACTTGGACAGACGTCATCAGACCGCTCCAAATCATAGAATAAGTTTTTTTATTTCTTCTCCTTATTATATAACTTTGCGGCAATCAAATTCGCTAAGTTGTATGAAATATCAAATATCTATCACCGGTTATATAGGGTCGTGGACCAAGTTTATGGTCCGCGATATCCTTAATAACAACAAAGGCAAGCACGTCGATGTAGCCATCGATTCGCCGGGCGGTGCGGTTTCCGCAGGTCTCGCCATCTGTCAGATGTTCAAGGACCATGGCGATGTGACGGTTGACTTTCAGGCGGGCTTCTCTGCATCTGCCGCCACCATCTGTGCGATGGGCGCCAAGAAGATCCGAATGAACAAGTACAGTTTGCTCCTGGTTCATAAGTGTTCCACGGAGCAGTTTGTATGGAGCGCCCTCAATGAGGAAGAAATCGGTTCCCTCATCGAGCAGCTGCAGAAGCAGCAGGAAGACCAGCAGAAAATAGACAATATCATTGCCAATGTTTACTGCGATCGCTCGGGAAAGAAGCACGAGGATATCATCAAGGTGATGTCTGAAGCTAAATGGCATACCGTGGATGAGTGCATCGATCTCGGTTTAGTCGATGAGTCGATGGATGGCAAGCCGGCTGAAATCACGGAGTCAACACAGAACTTCATCAAGTACAACAATCTTCCAGCATTGCCAGAGGTCGTCAATTCCTGGTATGAGAAGAAGCCGGGCTTCCTGGGACGAATCTTCGGAAAGGAAAACTCACACAAAAATGTTTTAGATATGATTAAGAAATGGACTCACATCAACAATGTTCTCAACGTAGAGGGCATTGAGGCAGAGGAATCAGCCAAGGACTGCACCATCTCCCAGGAGCAGATGCAGAAGCTGGAGGATAAGATTGCTGCCGACTCCAGCTCGATCAAGACCAAGGACGAGGAACTCGATAAGGTCAAGAACGAGAAGAAGGAACTGGAGGATAAGGTCAAGAACCTGGAGAAGGATAAGAAAGACCTTGAAGAGAAAGTAAAGGATCTGGAGAAAGAACCGGGTGGCGAAACCCACACTGCCGTAGATGACAACAAGGCTCAGGACTTCTGCTCAGATCAAGTATCGGACGTTTTAATTGATTTTGCATAATATGGCAGAGAATGATAAATTTGTTGCACCTGTTGACGTAAAGGAACAGCTGCAAAAGACGGCAAAGATCTACCGTAATAAGTTAATCACCATGCCTACCAGAGGTCTGAAGAAGTCACTCAGCTACATGACTCTTCGCCCAGGCATCCGTGTATCAGAGACCGTAGGCGAACTTACAGGCGGTGCTGAGTTCGGTCCATACGATGAGAACCGTGTAGCTGACGGCAACGTCAAGATTACACCTCGTACCCTGGAGGTGTTCTTTGGTAATGTCGATATCAAGTTCTCACCTAACTCAGTTTATTCCACCATCTGGGGCGCCAACGTCACTAATGGCGATGCCCTGAAGAATGTGCCTATCACGCTGCAGGTTCTTCAGCTCCTCGCCCTGAAGCTCGGCAAGAACCTCGACAAGGTTCTGTTCAAGGCAGTACGCAACCCTACAGGAACAGGTTCTGTTGACCTCTTCAATGGTTTTGATACCATTGCCAAGACTGAACTGGATGCCGGCAAGCTTTCCAGTGGCCTCGGAAACCTCATCAAGGTTGCAGACATCCTGGGCGACAACAAGACCATCAACGACGACAACGCCGTAGATTTCGCACAGGGCATCTGTGAATTCGCCGATGAAGAGCTGATGGCAGAGGATAAGGTTTACCTTTACGTTCCTCAGTCATTCGTCAACCTCTACAACCGTGCCTTCCTCAAGAAGTTTGGTGCTGCTCCTTACAACAAGGATTACAACCACCTCACCGTAGAAGGATTCGGCAACGTTGAGTTCGCTGTCCTTTCCAACAAGAAGGATGCTCCTTTCTTTGAACTTACTACCAAGAGCAACATGCTGGTGGGCGTCAACGAGATCAACAACAACGATGCTGAGCAGATTAAGGTCGAGAAGTATCACCCATGGAAACTCGACTTTATTGCTACCAAGTTCTTCGGTACCCAGTTTGAGAGCATCAACAAGGAGCGCGCCCTGTTCATCACCGATGATGGTACCAAGCCACTCATCCAGAAGGCAGCCACATCATCTGTCAGCCAGACTGGCGACAAACAGAGTGGCAAGGTCGCTACCGCTGACGGAAACGTCTAATGTTTCACCTTATATAATATAGGAGATTAAAATATGGCATGTACTAACAAAGATTTATATAAATCTGTGCGCAAATGTCCGGGTACGATTATTCGTCCCGGCATTAAGCCGAAGTTCCTGGCCATCCCGCTTTCGCAGATTCTTGCATGGCCAAAGCTTCCAGATCCTGGCGATACCACCAAGGGACTGGAGGAACTCGCCACCTATAAGGGTGACTTCACTCTTGCCGCTGATGCCAAGTGGCACGCAGTTGACCTCGTAGCACTCAAGTCTTCCATCACCACGGAGACTCAGGGCGAAGCTCCATCAGCTACCTTCCTCAACAAGGCAGAGTATATCATCGGCGGCACTGATGCCGATATTACCGGTTTCGGCCGTATGGCGATCAATGACGAACTGGTCTATGCCCAGCAGGATCCTAATGGCCGCTTCCGCATTCTCGGTAACGAGATGTTCCCGGTGAAGACCACATTTGCCCAGAACAGCGGCGCCGGAGCTACCGACTCAAAGACCTCAACTCTCGGCGTAGAGGCCACCGATTTCTGCCCTGCTCCATACTATGATGGCAAGCTTGAGACAGATGAAGGTGATATCAAGGGCAGCGATGGCTCTGCTTGGGAAGCAACCGGTCACGCGTAAGATTTGCCCAAATTTACATAACTACACATACTGATTTGCTTAGGTGGCTCTCGCTTCGTGCCTGAGCCGCCTTTGTTTGTTTTCACCTTATTATATATTGAATATGGATCATCAATTTACCAGACAGATGCAGGAGTGGCTCAACTCTAAGCACGAATCGGATGCAGAAATCATCAAGGGAGCAGATATGCTTTTCCGTCTCAACCGGAACCGGTTCTATCATGTCCGAGCAACCCGACAGCCCCAGGCATACCGCACCAACATAGAGTATGAACTGAATAAGTTCCTCAAGATCCGTCTCGACAACATGACCATCGAGGAGGTCAGGAAGATGAACGATATCGTGATTCCTGAAGCCCAGGCTATCATTGCCGAAGGAGAAGCAGAGAATAACGGAGAAAATCAGGGAAAATCGGAGAAAAACGGCGATTCCATCGAGGAAAATGCCTCTACCGATGATACAGAACTCCCGTCCTCGGATAGCGATGGAGTGGCTGTTGTCCGTAAGGGCAAGCGCAAGGATCACGATTTCCTGCCCAAGGAAGTAGCCGACCTCTGGGATATCAACGCCAAGCGATACAAGGAAATCAAATCTACCTTCGAGACGCTCAAGGCGATGGAAGACAAGGAACCATGCGACCGATACGAGCATCTAAAGATTCTTTCGGATCTCGACAAGAAGTATCGTGCCGATATGCTCACCTACGACTCATACCAGGTGACACGTGCCGACCGTGACCGTGTAGCTAAAGCCAGACTCGCCGAAAATGCCAGCCAGGGTTAAAGTTGCCGATATACTCAAACCCATCGATGAGGTGAAGACACAGGCATACTTCGGACGGCACCTGCACACACTCGGACTCATCAAGTGGATCCTTTCACAGATTGGTCCTGCTGATGTGTGGGTGTCTTCCTACTCCACCTCCGAGGAGTTCCTCAGAGGTTTCCGCCTGATGCGGGATTCGGGCAGCATCTCGTCGGCAAAGATGCTGCTGGATGTGAAGGCAAGCAAGAAGACCGTACACCTGTGGCGGCTTATGTCGGCATGCTTCGATGATGTCTATCTGGGCGAGAACCATTCCAAGGTGACGCTTTTCCGGAATGATCAGCATGTTGTTTCGGTCGTCACGTCCCAAAACCAGACATACGGCAGCCGTGACGAGAGTACCATCATCACCACGGAACCACAGGTCTTTGCCGACCTGTTCAATGGATATACCAGTCATTGTGACAATCAAAGCTTAAGAATCAATGGAAATTACTCAGGAGTTACTCAACAAAGTGCAAGAGCTGGCAGAGAACCTGACTCCGATCTCGGAGATGTCCGTCCTTTTGGATATTAAGGAGGATGTTCTGCGTGATGAGATTCTCGACCCTGCATCAGAGCTCCGGCGCGTCTATTATCTGGGCATGGCAAAAGTCAGGCAGCAGATTCGCAGGAATGAGCTGGAGCTGGCTGCAGCCGGCTCACCTCAAGCCGTACAGCGCACACATGAATATCTGAATAAAATGATAGAGGAGATCAAGATATGAGAGAACCAGCCAACATCGATGCCATCATCGACCTGATGGACCGCACACCCGAAGAGATGGATGCACAGAATGTTCCCGCACCCGTGCGCGACCGCATTCTGCGCATCCGGGCTCTTTATGCCTGGTGGCTCATCAATCCACGCAAGACAGACCAGGAACTTGTCTTCAAGGATATGCAGGACTACAAGGTGCAGCGCATGATGGCTTATAATGACCTGCACCTCATCAAGCTCATACTGGGCAACCTGCAGAAGGTTTCCAAGGACTTTGCCCGGTACCGTTTCGACCAGATGATTCAGCGCACCTACGAGAAAGCAGACAATATGGGCGATGCCAGAGCCATGGCTGCCGCTGCCGCCGCATACGGCAAATATCACCTGCTCGACAAAGAAGATCCTGTCGACAACGGCTATGACCAGATACAGCCTCAGGTCTTCATACCTACTTCAGACCCTCGCCATCTCGGTCTCAAGCGCATACCTAACGTGATGGGCACCATCAAGAAGCTCATCAAAAAATACACCGACAACTCCATGGATCTCATCAAGATCGAGAGCGAAGACTATGACGAGCAGCTGCTGGAGTATACACCTACAGAGGAAATCAAACAAGAGGAGGGCACAACATGATAGAGCAATACTTCAACCCTGCGCAACAAGAGGTCAACCTCATATCCGCTCGCGACAACGTGGTCGTGGGCGGTCGAGGCATTGGCAAGAGCATTCTCCATGCCACCTTCAACCTGCGCAACATGCAGCGCATGCCTGGCAGCAATGGCGGCTTCGTCTCCGCCAATACCAAGCGATGCCTCACCAACACCATACCGTCCATGCTACAGCACTGGGAGCGATGGGGCTTCCACCGTGGCAAGCACTATGTCATCGGCATCAAACCGCCCAAAAAGTTGGGGTGGCCTGATCCTGTCATCCCTCCTTCCAACTGGGAGAACACCATATCGTTCTACAACGGCTCCATCGGCACCATCATCTCACAAGACCGCAAGGGCACGTCAAACTCCCTCTCGCTCGACTACCTCGACATCGACGAGGCTAAGTTCATCGACTTTGAGCAGCTCAAAGACGAGACTTTCCCTGCCAACCGAGGCAATGTCAACCTCTTTGGCCAACACTACTATCACCATGGCATGCTCATTACTTCAGATATGCCCGTGACTAAAAAAGGCTCCTGGTTCCTCAACTATAAAAAAGACTGCGACCCTCACCTCATAGAGGCGATATCATCACTCGTGGTCGAGGAGTATGACATACGCAACCGCATCAAGACCTCTAGCCACATCAGCCTATATGCCAAGCGCAGACTCAAAGAGATTGGGCTGCTCCTGGCACAACTGCGTTCCAAGGCTCTCTTTTACAAGGAGTACTCATCCGTCTATAATGTCGAGGTCCTGGGCATGGAGTTCATCAAGCAGATGAAACGTGACCTCCCTGCACTCACCTTCCAGACATCCATCATGTGCAAGCGACCTTCCATCTCGCTCGATGGCTTCTACTCCAACCTCAGGGATGTCAACCTCTACTCTGCTCCAAACCTCGACTACCTCGATGGACTGGAGTATGATGTGGAAAAGCTGCAGCACGTTGATTCAAGAATGGATGCAGACGTTGACCCAGACCGTCCGCTCTGCATCGCCTTCGATGCCAACGCCCTCATCAACTGGATAGCCATTGGCCAAGACAACCTGCGTGGAGAGGCACGCTTGCTCAAGAGCATCTTTGTCAAGTATGAGGAGAAGCTGCCCACCCTGCTCGACAAGTTCATGGCTTACTATGAATATCATCGCTGCAAAGAGGTCAACTTCTACTATGACTCCACCTTCGTGGGCAACAACTACGCCCTGATGAATGATGACTTTCACACCTTCATCACCAACTATCTCACCGACCATGGTTGGTATGTCAACGAGGTCTATCTGGGCAACCCGATGGGGCATATAGAAAAAATGCTGCTCATTAACCGCATGTTCCTGGGCAAGGCTGACCACCGTGCCATGATCAATGATGAGAACAACGAGGACATGCTCCTATCCATCCGACTCGCTGGTGTCTACAATGGCAAGAAGGATAAGCGAGGCGAAAAGCTGGCAGAGACCGAAGAGGACAAGCTGGAGGCTCGCACCGATGGCTCCGATGCCTTCGACTCTCTGATGATTGGCATCGAGAAGTTCCCACAGGCTGATGGCTACGTCTCCTGTGGCTCCATGCTCTAATACTCTGACCGATTTACTTATTAGATAAATAACATGGTGGCTGGCATTCTTGCTTGACCGCCGATGAGGGGAGTGCGCTGTGAAGCGTGCTCCCTTTTTTCGTGCCCTTCCGTGACTATCTCCACATGAAAAACACGTTTTACATTCTTGCAAATTCTTTAACGGTCCTTTACATATTCCGCCCAATCCAAGGGGGTCGAGGGCGCGCTCGGGCGCAGGGCAGTGGGGGGTACTATCGCCGACAAAGGGGAATTATTTTCCCTTTGAATCCCTAAAACCACGATAAAATCGGGGTTTTCCAATCCGTGGGTGTGGAAAACCTGTCGCAAAACGACACATTCGGCATCTTCAACCTCGGGGTCGAAGCATGCCAAATGCTGCAATTTCATCGCTCCAAGGTATGTTTTTCCTCCTAAAGTCTGAAAAACATGGTGTTTTTGATGACGCAAATTTTCCATCTTTCATTTCATACGCTATGGTTAAAATTTGCGAATTTTCAAGCGGTAGTGACCGTGATGGCGCTCAAACGTCGCTAAGGCTTAACCACCAAGGTAAGGCAGAGCCTTTTCTTTGCCCGCTTTTCCTGTCCGAGAGCTTTTCCCTTTATCGATTATCCATCGGTCATTATCTCTTTTTCGGGTGCAAAGGTACGGCGGACGGCATGCACCAAGTACCGATAAATCTATTTTTCAAAAACTTTTCGGCAGCCTTCCGCAATCAGAGATGACGGTTTTCCATAAACTTTTTGCAAAATTCCTTGGCTTTCATACCTCTTCTCCGCTCGTCTGCATCGCACCGTAAAAAGCGACAAAAACGACCGACGGACAGAATAAAAAAAACTCTCAGACGGGCAGGCAAAGACGAGTTCAAATAAAAAAGCTCCTTCCTCCCTCTGGCTAGAATAAAAATTTTAAGCGTATGAAAACTTTCAATTATTACGAGTACAGCTCCAAGCGTTTCGACCGCTCAGCACAAGCAGAGCAAGTGAGAAACTTCATCTTTGCCTTCAAGGATGGAAAGCAGTGGGCGACAGACGCAGCTGCCGATATGGTGGTCAGCTCTTTCGTCAACACCTATGGCGACAAAGCCAGCGACTTCGTGATGGTTTGCGCTCCAGCAGCCAACTCAAAGAAGTACACCAAGCGCTTTTCTCGCTTCGCCCAAAAGGTGAGCCAAGGCGCAAAGGTACAGAACGGAAACGAGCACATTTCCATCTATGGAGAGCGCACAGCCAAGCACTTCAGCACAGACAGAGTGTGTGAGAGCTTCGACTACAGAGTGGCACTCGATAGAGAGTACTTCAGCGGAAAGAAAGTCATCATCTTCGACGACGTGGTGACGAGCGGAGCGACCGCCCGAGAGTTCGCCAACGAGCTAGCCGAATGTGGCGCACAAGTGATGGGAGCGATGTTCCTAGCGAGAACAAAGAGAATGTATAACTAACAAATAACAAAAGATATGAGACAAAATTATAACAATCTTTGTATGGAGGAGAGACCGCAGTACAGAGCCTATAACCAAGGTTTCGACACCCTTACCAACGTTGACTTGATTTCTTTGGTAATCAACAGAGGGGCAGGTACCAAGGACAGCCAAGAGCAGGCACGACAGATTTATAACATCATGGGCAACTCGCTTCGCAACATCGGCAAGGCGAGAATAGAAGACCTGGAAGTGGTACCAGGAATTGGAGACTGCAAGGCGATAGCCCTACAGGCAGCCATCGAGCTAGGCAGACGCTACCAAATGGAAAAGGTAGCGAGAAACACCGACCTAGGCAGCAGCCTGGCACTCTACAACTATCTTCGCCCAATGATAGGCTGCAATGAGACAGAGGGCTTTTGGGTAGTGCTGATGAACCAAAACTTTAGGCTGATAAAGTGCACCAAGCTCAGCGAGGGAGGCATCACCGAGACAGCGGTGGACGTTCGACTGATAATGAAAGAAGCCGTGCTCAACAATGCAACCATCATCGCCGTGGCACACAACCACCCATCGAACAGCACGCAGCCGAGCAAGGCGGACGATATGCTCACGCAGAAGATAGCCAAGGCGTGCGAGGTGATGAGACTTTTCTTGATGGACCATATCATCTTGGCTGAGGATGGCTTCTACAGCTACCACGACAAAGGCAAGCTATAATATATATATAATAAGGTAAGGGGAAGGCTAAAACCTTCCCCCTCATTTTCCAAAAATTTTCGCCTGCGGCGAAAGCGTCTGGCAAGAGCCAAAAAGCGGTCGAGCATTCTTTATATACCATTTTCCAATCTTTATTGCAATTTTTGTTGTTAAATTTATCATTAAATTTGCGATTTACAAAAAATAGCCGTATCTTTGCACCATGTTAATATAAACAGGATGTGAATTATGAGCAATACAACGACTATATATACAACATACCAAACTGATGGCAGCCCTGTTGTGGCTATACAAGACAAAGGTACTGGCAAGGTTGCATTCGCTGGTGTTACCAATAAGGCTAACTTTTTCAACATCAGTACTGCCGACAGACTCAAGGAGTTGATGACTCGTGCCGTTAACAACCGCACACGTGAGCGCAACTACTTCAAACTATATTGCGAAATGCTTGACGGCAATATTACCGAAGAAGAGTTTGATAAAGAGATTGAAGAGCATGAGGATAAGTACATCATCAAACAAGATAAAGATGCTTCCATTGAAGACATTGAGGTGGCTCTTGAGGTCAGCCCATCGCTCATGAGCATCACCTCGCCTGATGATATGGCTGAGGTATTCTCTTTCAGTGAAAAATCAATGCAAAAAAGTCTCCAATAATGGCTATATATATCAAAGAAGGTGAAATCATAGAGGGCAAAAAAGCTGATGTCATTGCCAGAAGGGCTGAGTGGAAGGGACTCAAAGAGGAACCTATCACGGGCAAAAAGATGACATTATACGAACTAGACCGAAATAGTTCCGTAGAAATCACCGAAGCTCTTGAGCTCAACGAAGAGGACAAGAAAATACGAGAAGATCTCAACGTCCATGGCAATGTGGGTGACAAGATACAAGGCGATGCCATCAGGCTTTGGGTTGACTCCAAAAGAAATTCTCTGAAGTTCAATACCAAGGAAGGCATCTCTGGCAGACATGGAGCCAACCTAGTGAGCACAAACAAGCGCACGGTGAGCAAACTCAAATATTCATTCGACAATTATAAAAAACTTTTCAAACACTCGGCTATCGAGTCTAACATTAAAGGACATATAAAATGAACATAGATATTCTTGCATTGTGTGACTTTGCACAAGATAATGACGGCAAACTTACCATCGTGGGCACTTTTGACCACTATGTGGTAAGAAAAGCACCGCTGCCTAAGAGCAACCTCTTCATGGTAGCGAGAGTTAAGATGAACAGCGAGGAAAGCAAACTTCAGCAAGAGTTCTCGGCAGAGGTTACAGAGATGAGCACTGGCAAGATGATTCTTGGCCAGCCCATCAATTCCAAGATTGAGCCACACCCTTCAGATGAGTTTCTCTTCAGCAACTTCATCTTTGAGTTTACTGACCTGCAGTTCCCGGCTGAAGGTAATTATAAGTTTTCGTTCAAAATCGGCGACGTAGAGAACTCACTACCACTTAAGGTATATTTCCAGAAATAAGCATAACAAACCCTCGATACTCAATGTACCGGGGGTATTTTTTTGCGGAATATGCACGGAAAATCGAGGAAAATGCGGGGAAAATCAGGGAATTTCCGAGGAATCCATTCCTCGAAGTGGCAGAACCGAAGGGAGATCCTGCGGTCGTTTCCGGTCATTTTCGGTCGTTTTCGCAGTCATTTCCGGTCATTCCTGGATATGATTCCGATTCATTCCGGTTTCTTTTCGGTTTCTTTCCGTTTTTATTCCTTTTCATTCCTCATTTACAAATTATATTATTACTTTTGCACCGGAATTTATTCAATTAATTGCAGTTATGAAGAAAATTATTCTAATTTTAGCCATCATTTTTATGGCTATTGGCGCTAAAGCGCAGAGCACCATCCAGTCTGAGGATGGTAAGTATCCGGTTTATTGCGACCTCAAGGCATATAACTTCTGGGGCGTCGGCAAAGTGAAGGTCATGCTTGATATGGGTGCCGTCTCCAATGGTGGAGGATCCTTCGAGAGCTTATATGGTGAGGATGGCAAACAGATCAAGTTCAATACAGTCATGGCTGCCGTGAATTATATGGCTAAGAAAGGATGGATACTTGACAAGACATATTATGTAACAGAGGGTGCCGGCAGGGCTGTTCTCCACTATGTTCTGGTGAAGAGAGTGAAGAATGATGATGAGATTCGAGCAGGGTTGATTACCAAAGATGAGCAATAATATGTTATTAAACATGTTTTGAAAAGAAAAATGAGCGAGGAATGAAAATTTCTCGCTTTTTTTTTGGCGGTTCCAAATATTCTTCGTACTTTTGCCAACGCTAACAAGATGATAGTAATCTATCCGGCAGGGCGACCGTTTCGCCTATGGCTTTTAGCCGCAGGCTTTTTTTATGCCTAGGAAATTCTTTTTTCTAACTGGGAAAATAATTTTTCCCAACTGGGAAAATAGATATGCCCAATACATGGCGGCTGCATGAACCGTAAGATTTGATTTGTCCTCTCGGATAAGCCATCATCTTGTTAGCAACGGGGAATGCAGCCGCCACCCTTTTGTACAATCGGCTGTTAATGCTAACAAGATGATGCAATATGCAGAATTCTATTTTATTAAGTGATGCGCAGGTGAGACCTGCAGGCATCAGCGTTGAGGAGGGCATCAAGGCCCTCAAGTGTGAAATCAAGAAGCTCGCCAAGACCAAGAGCGAGACCTTCAGCTATCTCTGCGAGGAGACCGTGACCTACGGAGATGTAGTGCTCACCATGGTTGGTTTCGCAGCCGTGATGGCGATGGTCATGATTGGTGGTTTCATTTTCGGAGGGGAGATAGCATGATGAAGAAAAGTAGAAACCGCAGAAGACGCACAGCAAAGCTGAATATCAAGGATATCTTCAACATCAATTTCTTCATTACTGAAGGCAAGCAGATGAACGCCCATAAGGTGGAACTCAAATTTCAGAGAGACAACAAAGTTGTCGCATCAGTTGTTTACATCGATGATGCGCCACACAAGCAGACTATTATCCGATGGTATGATCATCGCTACTATGCTCTTCCATATGGAGCTAAGGAGGCTAAGCAACTCAATATGACTTTGGCCAAGTTGAAAACCATAAACAAAGATTAGGCATGAACGAAAATAATTCAACCAACCTGCACATGACAGCAGACGTCTGGAATGCGCTAGTAGATATGATGAACGTTGGCCAGCTGGACAACTTCATCGAGACTCTTGAGTTTGCTCAAGACAAGTTTATCTCAAACGAGGTAATAACCAATGCCGTGGATGATTTCGGCGGTGCCGGACAGGTTCTCCTGATGCTCAATGCATTCAAGCGCATGGAGAACCTCTTCAAGACCATCAACCAGGCTCTGAAGGCGAAAGGAGGTGTGGCATGAAAGAGCGCAAGCACATCATAGGCTTCGGCACATACCAAGCCCCACCACCTCCACCAGAGCCAGACAAGGAGACTGAGGATAATCTAGTGGAGCAAGCCCTAGGTCAATATCTCATCGACTACAAGCCATACGACCCAGACGATGAGGTTGATCCACAAGAGTTCAAGACCTCACGAGAGATACAAGAGGCACTCTCCGATATGGTGACAATCTCTATCTCTACCATCACAAAGTACATGAACTCGCATGGCTATGACATGGTAAATGTCGAGGGCGGCGGTCTCACCTGGCACCTGCAGCGAGATGCCCCCTTCTAAAAAACAAGATCATTTTTTTTCATTTTTAGTAAACAATAAAACGACGGATGGGGCCTTAGGCACATGGCATGGCAGCTCTATCCCCCAGTACCCGGTAGTCGCAAGACTATCGGGTATTTTTATTTTCCTCCTTTTCTTCCTAACTTTGCAGTGTTTTAATGAGACAACAATATGATCACTGCAACAAAACCAACTTCGCCATTGTTTACATCGTCGCTCGATACCTTTACATTTAAGATATCGGGCGACACCGCTACCGTCACCATCAAGTGCAACGGCATGGAGCTGCTCAGCGAGACCTACTACCCAGTCTCTGGCTCCATCACCATCTACGACCTCGGCACACTCATCGCCGATGCCGTGCGACCTACAGTGACAGCTTCCTTCACCATCGACATCACAGAGCACCAGGGCGAGAGCGATATCGCCACATGGTCGAGCGGTGCCATCACCGCCTACTACGCCACCGTTGACATCGACATGTCGTGCTCATCATTCATAGACCGATACTTCCTCACCCTCCTCGATGGCACCAAGCTCACTCGACTGGGGCATCGTGAATATCTCCATGCCGCTGGCATCAACAGCTCCACCCCTACCGTGGTGGCACAGTTCTTCAAAGACAACCAGGTCACCACCGTTCAGGTTCCATCCTCAGCCACACCTACCCACACCGCCAACGGCATCACCTCATTCGATGTCTCACCAGACCGATACTGCGACGCATCAGAGGGCTACCTCTTCGCCTACACCGTCACCGTGGGCGACCGCACCCAGCAATATCAGATTGACCACACAGGCTCCATTGCCGACCCAGTGCTCCTCTTCACCAACAGCTTCGGCTGCCAAGAGATTTTCTATTGCCTGGGCAAGAAGAAAATCGCACCGATTTTCGAGCGCAAGAGTGCCGTCATCGGGGGCAAAAAGATAAATTACCAAGTCAAAGAGACACGCACTTTCGAGGGCGACACGGGCATCATCCCACCATCCATGGCACACTTCGCCGAAGACCTGCTGCGCTCCGATGAGGTTTACCTGTTCCGTGACTATGCCCAGGATAAGCAAATCACCCTCACAGACTCCAAGAGCGAGCGCACCAACGAGGCTGACGACCTCGCTGAGTTCACCTTCTCATACCAGTACTCTCAGCGCATCCAGAATGTCGTGTTCAAAAACATCGACACCTCTTCAGGCAAGATCTTCGACCGTTCCTTCGACGATACGTTCAATTAAACTCCTTCAGATATGGCAAACAACACAGACAACAAGACCGCCAAGGCCATCCACATCAACGAGCTGCGCCGTGCCCTCGACATCTCGCGCATCGACCGCACGCCCGTTGACCTAGACTGTTGGAAGGCTGGCGATGGTTCCATCATCCACTATAGGGGCTGGCTCGTCAAGAGTTCCTCATGGCAACAGGGCACCCACAACCTCTACAATCCCGTCAACCACCAGATACGCAAGGTGAGAGACATCTTCATCTTCAGATACAACGATCATCCAATATACTTATAATAATTATGGCAAGCAACAACAAAAGCAACAACATAGACATCACCTATGCCACCATGGGCGAGGTGATGGATTATCAGACATCATCGCCCACGAGCGGTTTCACGGAGTCGTCCACAGTCTTCGATGATGATGGTACCACGCCTATCGTCAGCGTGAAAGCCGGGGGAAAGGAATATACCTATGTACCCTTCGGCTACGAGAACCAGCTGCCCTACAAACTGATCAGCAACATTGGCAGGAGCAGCGTGATGGCTCAGAACAAACTCTTCAACGTGCTCACCTGCTATGGAATGGGCTTCCAGTACAACGACGTGGAGACCAAGCTTCCGAGCAAGGACCGGGAAGTGAACCTATTCAGGATGCACAACTCGATGAGCCGCTTCTTCCTGGAACAGATTACCGACATGAAGTATTTCTTCTTCTGCGTATCTGCCATCGTGCTCAACAAGAAGGGCGACAAGATTGTGGCGGTAAGACACAAGGAGGCGTGCTACTGCCGGTTTACCAAGAGCGTGAACGGACGCTCGGAATATGTGCTCTATGCCAACTGGAGAAATGCCACTGTGCCAGCCAACATAGAGGTGCTGCCGCTGCTCGACGAGCTGGATCCGCTGGGCGACCTGCAGAAGCGCATGGGGCTGGACGGCCAGAACGGCCAGGTGAAGGCAAGACAGTCGGGGCAACCGGGATGCAAGGACAGGGTCTTCGCCATCGTTACCCGCTTCCCTACCCCGGGCTGCCAGTACTATCCCGTGCCCTACTACTCCGCCATCTTCAGGGACAAATGGTATGACATCTCCCGTCTCATCGCCATCGGCAAGATGGCGAAGCTGAAGAACCACGCCACCATCCCCTACCTGGTAGAGATACACAACGACTACTGGCGCGGCATCTTCAAGGAGGAGCACATCACGAGTACGGAGGAACAGAAGAAGCGCAAGCTTGCCGAAAAGGAGAAGATACGCGACTTCATCTCGGGCATAGAGAACAGCGGCAAGCTCTGGATAGCGGGCTACTATACCACGCCCGACGGCAAGGAGGTGAAGATGGTGCGCATCACCCGCATCGATACCTCGAAGGACGGAGGCGACTACAGTGATGATATCGCCGAGAGCAACAACATGCAGTGCTATGCCGACAACATCCACCCTAACCTGGTGGGCGCCACTCCCGGCAAGAGCCAGAGCAACAATTCGGGTTCCGACAAGCGCGAGCTCTTCACGCTGAAGCAGAGCATAGAGAAGGCATTCCACGACCTGATGGAGACGGTTCACTGGGTGATCATCTACTTCAACCACTGGGAGGAGAAGGTTTATCCGGATGTGCCGCTCATCATGCTCACTACCCTTGATGAGAACAAGGATGCCAAGAAAGTGTCTAACAATCCAAATTCAAAGACAGATGATTAATATTACCGCAGAACAGTTTGAGCAGCTCCTTCCATTCGTGGGAGCTGCTTCTGAAGATGTCTTCACGAAGATGCAGCCTGCACTGGAGAACGTATATTTCGACCTGGTGGCTACGGTTATCGGTTCAGACTTCGAAGATGCAGCCTGTATGGAGGACAGTCCGATATTGGGGAATGTGCGTTCCTATGTCATTCTGAAGACCTTTATCCTGCGTCTCCGTTCCAACGACCTCGTAATGACCGACAACGGTTTCGGCGTTGTATCAAACGAAAATATCTCTCCCGCATCACAGGCGAGGGTTGACGCCCTGTTCAGAGAACTGACCTATAAGCAGGACCAGCAGCTGCACGGCATTCTGAACCGCCTGCGCACGGTGGAAGGATGGAGCGAGACTGTTCAGGCAAGCAACAACATCGCCTCCTTCTTCTGGTCGCCTCTGGTATTGAGGGCTTACTCGCCGGTACGCGGTTTCGTAACTTTTGATGACCTGACAGCCCACCGGAGCGAGATAGGTACTGCGGAACTTGCTCTGCGCAGACAATTCTCCGACTCACTCATCGAACAGTTGCTTGAGGAGGAGCGCAAGGCACAATATGAGCCATTTCATCGGCATGCCATCGTAAAAATGTGCCATTTCATCGGCGCTCACATTTCTACCGGCGAAACGCCCGCTGATCCACATTACAAGGATCTCGCCTATACTGCAGTAGCCAACTTTATCGAAGAAAACATCGATAAATTCCCAAAATATAAGGATTCATCGGCCTACAAGGCCAATCACATGCAAGCGTATGAAAACAAAGCTGACGACCCGACCTTCTTCTTTGGATGCTAACGGAACGCTGAACCTTCACGTTCCTCATTCCTGGAGTGAATTGACACAGGAACAGTTGCGCTATGCGCTCTTCCTGCTCACCCAGGGGTGGGAAGAGTGGCAGGTAAGAACTTATTTCTTTGCCCGGTTTGCCGGCATAGACGTACTCAACGAGAAGAAAGACGGATGGCTCTGCGAGGTGGAGACGGATAAGGGCAAGAAGACAAGATTCTTTCTTGAGCTGTGGCAGATCCGAAGTTTCTGCGAGGCTTTCGACTATGTTTTCGATGGCAACGGGGCAGACAACAGACTCGAATCCATTGGTCTCTATAAGGCTGCAGATGTAGAGCTCTACGATTATCCGTTCGAGTATTATCTGATAGCCGACAACTATTTCCAGCAGTACATGATGTCGGATAAGTCGAACGAAGAACCTCTCAAGGAACTGGCACGGTATCTCTATCTGGATGGCGAGGGCAAGAGCCCGGACCGCATCGAATGTACGGTACCAGAACTCATGGGCGTGTTTCTCTGGTATGTGCGGATAAAGCATAACTTTTCGGAAAAGTTTCCTCATCTCTTCAAGCCTGCAGCCGAAGGAGGTGAAGACTACGATATGGTAGGAGCGATGAATGCACAGATTCGGGCACTCACGGGAGGCGACATCACCAAGGAAGAGATTATCAGAAAAGCCGATGTGTGGCGGGCACTCACAGAACTGGATGCCAAGGCACGCGAGGCTGAAGAACTGAACAAAAGACTGAAAAAATCATGATTAAGACAGAAATCAATACCCCATCGGTACAGGTAGGCTTCGATGCCTTCTCTTACTTCAGAGATCTGGCAAAGCGCAATAAACTCTGCAGTAATCTCGGTTTCATGCCTACCACCTGCTCCAGTCCGACGGCATTTGAGGGTATGCTGAGCAATATGTCGAAGAGCAGAAATTTCATCGTTATAGATGATACCAACGACGGTAATGTAGCCATCAATGGTGACGGCAGCTTCCGTAAGGTAGTTACCTATACGGTATGGATCCTGATGCGATATAAACTGAACGACATGAACGACCGGCAGGAAAAGCTCAATACCTGCAGAAAGATATTCCGGCAGTTTCTGAGCAGGATCATCATCGATAAGATGAAATGGGAAAACGACTTCACTTATCTGCTGAGCGACCAGGTGGACAATCGGGAGATAGGTGCTTATTTCATTAACGGGCTTACTGGCGTGGAATTCCATATCGACGTTAGCGAGCCGCTAGACCTGGTATACAACAATGAAGAATGGAATGAATAACGTCAAGACTCCCGTCTCTCAGGAAGATATCTATGCTTATGAGCGTGGATGGGCAGAAGAGATGGTGAAAATCTGGAAGGAGAAAATCATGCACTACCGCATCCGCCATACGGGTGCTCTCTTCAACAGCGTGCAGGCTACTTCCTTCGGAGGTTCCAGCCGCACGATTGCCCATAAGTTCCTGCTCTATGGTCTCTACCAAGAGACGGGCACTGGCAATGGCTATTACCATGGCAACCCAGGTGACCTAGAGTTCCTCGACCCGGAATATCGTGCCAAGCACCATCTGGGTGAGCCACGCCAACGCCGCCCATGGTTCAACCGCAAATACTATGCGTCCATCATGAAGCTCAACGATATGGAGGGCTATTTCTATGGCGAGGAGTACAAGGGATTGATGGCTGACCTCTTCAAGCAGATGTTCGGCACACCCTTATAACGTATTTTTAATTTGCACCATTCCTTCGTAACTTTGCGAAAAAATAAACAAATACGATGGCAGATAAAATAAATACAGAGATACTGCAGAGGGCGTTCGAGTCCATCAGAGACGAGCGTGCCAAGGGTGCCAATACAGCGAGGCGCATTGGCGATGCCTTCCTCTCCCTCCTAGCCTATGCCTCACAAGACAATGGTGCATACCTCTCTCGTGAGCATGACGATGCCGCCATGGGACTTATCACCTTCCTAAAGGGGCTTGTCTCCGAGGGGGTGGCTCACCTCAACCAAGGTGCACAGTTTGGTGGTTTTGTCTCTGGCATGGCCACAGGCAAGGGCGCAGCCATCGACGGCGATGGCAATGCTGAGGTCGAGAGCATCAAGGTGCGCTCATACATGCAGGTGCTTGAGCTGATAGTCAACAGACTCTCAGCCTTCGAGGGTGACCAGTTCTTCACCGAGAGCGACACCATCGAGCAGGTCGATGACCTAGGCTCAGGTTGCTACGGTCTCCACCTCCGCTCCAAATACCAGGGCTATTTCACCGCACAGCACGTTAACAACGTCATCAAGGGCGTGGTCAACAACATCGCTTCGGCAGCCAATTCTGGCACTTCGGCTGATTACTACACCTCATGGATGAGAGTCAACAGCGTCAACGCGGTTAAGAATTACATCGAGGTAACCCTCTATTCTGATGCCGAAGTTCCGGCAGGAAAGAACTTTCCGCCATGTGAGCTCATGAATATCGCCCGTTATGGCAACCAGACCGATGAGTCGCTGCAGAGCTGTTTCTACATCTCCAGTTCCGAGGGGCGCATCGTCAAGCTGACGGGCGTCACAAAGCCGATACTCGAAAATTACAACTACGGCATGGTCTTCGGCGACATGCCTGAATTCGTCAAGTCGCTCGACCTTCCTATCGTCAAGGGCAGGGATTATCTCTATGCAGCCGGCATCATCACCCAGGATATCATACAGATTGACTATCAAGGCAAACCGGTTGTCGATTATGTAGACCGAGGACCATGGTCAGAGGCGGCAGAATATTTCTGCTCAGCTCTCAATCCAGAAACTGGCAAATACGAGACTTCCGATGTCTGGTATACCGGGTGCAAGTGGCGATGCCAGAAGACTGGTACCCATACCGCGCCAAGGTGGAATAATACCGATTGGGCGATGATAGAGGGCAATCCAGCATTCACCATCGATTTCCTCGAAGACGAGACGCTCTATGATTTCGACAACTTCCGAGCTCCGCTGACAGTCGTCGCATCGCTCTACGGACAGGATATCACATCAGATATCCTCGACAGCGACGTAGCCTGGACCAGATACACAGAGAACAGGGCTGGTGAGCAGAGAGTCACAAGTGACAACATCTGGTCACTCGAAGTCGGTTCCAAGGCAGGCAAGGCTATCGTACTGACCCAGTCTGACCTCTCCATCGACAGCGAGGGAGTTCCGGCTAAGATTAGATTCACGGCAACAGTTACACTTCGTGATGGTCTGGGCGATGAGGTTGCCCAAGATTCCATCACACTGGAATGTGTTTAATTACATATAAGATGAAATACAAAAGATTAGACTTCAAATACACGCCTCTGCAGGTGAACACATCCAAGACAATATCAGGCAGCGTTCCGCTCGAACAGACTTATGACGCCAACCAGAATGAGTATGCTCCAAATTACGAGTTGACACCATGCGCCTTGCAACCGGTCGTTGGTATAATCGACAGAGATAACATACTCGAGAGTGGTCGTGTCAATAGTGAACTGACAGATGTCGCCTGGTACAGAGTCGAGAATGGTGTGGAGGGGAATGCGCTGGCTTCGACACCCAGGAAGCATGTCATCACCTCGACCGGCAATGATGCCGGCAAACTGCTCTGGTATGTCAACGCAGCGCCGCAGAAACCGATTCTGCTCAGATTCAAGGCGAAGTACCTGGACAGCCGGACAAATAAGGTTCACAGAATTATGATGGACTATTCCATCAGCTGCAAGAATGCGACCCTCTACAAGCCGACGCTGCTGCTTTCGAGTGGTGACCGATACTATAATCCGCTTCGTGATACAGACAAGCAGGTCATCAATGCATCTCTGCGCCTCGGATCAGAGGAGTGCGCTAAGGAGAAGAGGCTGTTCATCTGGGAGATTCTCCGTGATCGAGGTCAGTTCTCTGCCATTACAGCAGATGACCTCGAAATCAAAGTTTCTGCCGATGGTACATCGGTTACTCTAGACCGCTCGCTCATGGGCAAGCGCATCTGCATCAGATGCAGGGCTAAATTCTCGGCTGATGGCAATCCGGCAAGCGTAGATCTGAGTGATGCTACACCGAACAGAATTGTCAATATCGTCCGCAGGATACCATTCTACGATTACGATATCCTCGACACGGTCGACGAGGTTCTGCCCGACACGAAGGTAGTAAACCCAGCGGCAACCATCTCTGACAATGTCGGAGAAATTGCGAACCCGACAAGAGAACTGCAGGTCCTCTGGTGGATGGCACCGAATAACTCGATACACTTTGAGAACGCAGTCCTTGTCGGACATGGCATGTCTCCGAGCGTACCTACAGATCTGCTGGATCCGAACAGGGGAGCTATCCTTGCGTTGGAAGTTAAAGACCTCGATCCTTTAGCTCTGGCTATGGATGCCGACGGCAAGGTCTTCGTGGACGCAGATGGCAATCCGTTCATTTTTCACTAATCATCATTTATAATATAATATATGGAAAGATACATCAAGGCAAATCGCAAGGTCGTGGAGTTGCTTCAGCTGACCGAGGACAGAACTGAGCTGCAGGATGGCAATTTCATTCTCTGGTGTCAGGATATCCTACAGCTTGGGGAACCTATCGAGTTCGAGGAGACGCTGTCCAGAATAGGCGCTATCGCTATGGATGGCAAGACCGCCTGCATGGAGCAGGAAGGCAAAGTGTGCAACAAGCTGCCTGTAGCTACAGACAGCAGATTCATCATGACAGAGCAGAGAGAGGAGGCAGAAAATGAGTAGCGCAAGTAAGTCGGCAACTATCAAGTTCATACCAAAGATGGGTACATTTACTCCGTCTATCCAGTCGCCTGACGGAGATATCTACCAGGAGTACCAGAGAAATGGGGATGTTGTGACTGTCTATCCGGATTTCTCGCAGACGCAGCCGAAGCTGTACTTCGTTGTCATCTCATCGAGAACAGCAGAAGGCATCAGTACACCAACCTCCATGAAGTACTTCTTCAATGATACGGAGATTCCTTTCAATTCTGCAAGCAAGTCTACAGGACTGTTTGACGGTCTCTTTGAGATTATCAGACCAAGTGCTTCGCAATTATATTGGGGACTGAAAATCTGCAACAACCTGGTTAAGGTTTCCAATTATAGCGGCATTACAATCAAGATGGTCGGTACCATCACAGAGCGTTCTGGGCAGCAGGAGGCTACAGATGAGATTCAGGCTAGCTACGATATCCCCGTTGGTCCTTACACAGGAGTCGCCTATCGTGTGACCATTAAAGCTCCGGCTAGTGATACGCACAACTTCGTTCTGGGTAGCAAGGATGACAGCTGCCAGCTCGAAGCCAAAGTCACGCAAGGCAACGAAACTCTGACAGCAGGACTATACTACAAGTGGTATAAAGCAGTCAATAGCATCACAGGTTGGGAGCAGATTGCAGGAGCGAGTGCCAAGATCCTCACCGTCAAGGCATCAGATGTTGATTGCACGAGGGAGTTCATGGTGGAAGTGTACAACGACAAGGCCATGGGCAAGGATAATATGCTGGGTTTCGACTTCCAGACTGTCATCGATGCGTCAGATCCGTACGATATTGAGCCCAACCCGACACCGGCTGATGAGTCTATCAGCGAGGACGAGGCTGGCAATGGTACTGTGACCTATACTCCGAGACTGATTGTCAGGGGTAAGTCTGAGGCTATCGATAGCAAGTTCTATTTCACGCTGAAGTCAGGTTCTGGTGTTGTCCTCAATACTGAGGCGGCACGCAAACCTACTGTCCAGCTGAGTTCATTTGCTGTGACCAGGGCAGACTGCGAGCATGCCGGTTACAGCAGCGTCGCATTAACGATTCAATCAGTCAAGTAGTCTATGACAGTAATAACAAGAACTATTAATTATATCCGCAAGGCTGTCAAGGGTGAGAAAGGCAGCGTCCTTCGAGGTCCGCAGCTGTGGAATACCTGCAGCAATGGATACACATTCGAAGCGGGTGGAGAAGGTGAAGAGTGGAAGGATGTTGTCTTATATAATGGCAATAGCTATTCCTGCATCAAGACGCACGTCAAGACTGCAGATAATTATCCGGGATCTGCAGCAGATCTGAACAACCATTATTGGCGACTGGGTCAGTCTATCGAACTCATCATAGCCCACATCATCCTCGCCCAGTACCAGATGGTAGAGAACCTGGGTGTCCGAACCATCGAGATGAAAGATAAGGACGGCAATGTAGTCTTCAGAGCTAAGGACGGCGATCTCGTTTGCAAGGGAGGAATATTCCAGAATGTCAGCGTCTCTGGAGATGTCTCTGTCGGAAGACTGAGATACAACGTGAATACTGTAACTGATGGTGCTAGTGTCATAAATGGCTCTTTCATCCGGGGTGGCGGAACCTATGTCCTACCACACCTGAAAGATGAAGAATTCATGCACATCGTTGTCTTCAATCCTATCATAACTCGCAGTTCACCGCCAGCGAAACTTAAAGGCGAGGAGAAAATGGACGTATTCATGGAGGCAGGCAGCAGTTTCTTAACGAGAAGAGAGACTACCATAGGAGTTGAAGGGTGGTGTGAGCTAATCGGCACGAACCATCTTGGTCATACAATATGGGTATATAATAATGTAGAAAATAATCAAAATTAGAATAGCTGGAAATGGAAGGTAAAAAATTCAATTCCGTGACGAAAGTCACAACCGTCAACAGCAACCAGAGAGTGCTGTTGACAGACCAGAATGGCAATGTCACTAGCATCGGTATGGATGCGCTCAAGGCTGACCTTGCTATTGGTCAGCATGCCTGGTGCGGAAGAGTGTGGGCCACCGCCAACGCAACGCCTAAGGCGGCATCATATGTTGGCTCACTCGAGATTCTGAAGGAGTTGCCATACATCCTCGGATTAGGTGGGTATCTGGTCAAGAATGACCACAGCCGCAGAAAGCTCGACAGCAAGGATCACTACAAGTATGCTACTGGTGAACCAGCAAAGCTGGATGGTTCTGAAGGTCACTACCAGTGGGGATGGGGCAGAGAGTTCTACTTCGTCACCAAGGATGTCGGTGGCCTCCATTACGAGATGATCGGTCTCAAGCCTATCCCTGGCGAGTACAACTACAAAATCCCTATCGGCTCCATCTCCGCCTCAGGCTTCGCCACCATCGAGCGCAGCACAGGCAGACTCGTCAGCTTCATCAACACAGGCTCTGACTACCGAGGAGGCAACAACGATGCCTCCCTTGACGGCACCAACCGCACCCTCTGCGGCAAGCCGGCAAGCTCGCAGACCACAGAATACTTCCGTGCCGCCGCACGCAAGAATGGCAAGGGGTGGCTCTGCACCACCATGCGACACACCACCATCATCGCCGCACTCATCGGGGTCATCATGGGCACACACTACGACCAAGATGCCGTCAACACCGCCAAAGACTCCAACGGTCTCTACCAGGGCGGTCTCGGTGCAGGCACCTCAAACTTCAACTGGGATACCTGGGGCACTTACAACTCCTACCGCCCATTCCTCCCCATGTCCGCAGGCATCGAGCTGGGCGACAGCGTGGGCGAGACTACCTACGCAGTCAAAAATGACGCTGGCACCACGGTCTACACAGCCAAGGTCTCCAGCTTCTTCGGTCTCAAGCACGCACAGGGCGGCTACCTCTGGCGCATGATGGATGACGAGCAGGTGCGCATCAACTCCGATACCACAGCCACACACCTCGTCGCACCATCCATCTACGGCTCATGGACCATCGGCTCAGCCACGGGCATGAAGGCTTACAGCACATCGCCTGCCACAGGCGAGGGCTACATCACCCGACTCTCCATGGAGCATTTGGAGAATTTCGCCACGGCCGTCGGAGGCAGCGAGACCACATACTGGACTAGCTATTTCTGGAATACTTCCAAAGCTACGAGCGGTTTCCGTCTCTGCCTGCGTGGGTGTAGCGCTTACTTTGGCGGTCGATGCGGTTCTTCGGCTCTCTTCGTTAACAATGATGTCTCGCATGCCAACGGTTACATCGGCGCCGCTCTCTGCGAAGCAGCATCCGAGTGGTCTGTGGAGCCAGAGTATTACGCAGCTGCCTAAAGTCTGCAAAAGCTTGCTGGGTGTCCAAAAGTTTGCTAGGTGTGCATCAGCATACAGGGCAACCGCGGCGTAGCCGCAAGCACCCAGCGAGCGCAGCTCGCACCCTCAGATACCGCCTTTGGCGGTCGGCGACCAAAATTTTTAGCCCATATTGGCAAAAAAACGCTCTTTGACTTCTTTCCATCCGATTTTTTTATTAACTTTGCAGTGGTTTTCTAACCAGGGTGTGACCCTTGGTGCTGGTTTCCGTCTCTGCCTGCGTGGGTGTAACGCTAACAATGGCGGTCAATGCGGTTCTTCGACTCTCAACGTTAACAATGATGTCTCGAATGCCAACGGTAACATCGGCGCCGCCCTCAACTTAAACACTAGAGACTCTCTTATACAGGGCTATCGTTTGCTACCCTGTTCGAGATAATAGGGTCAGTCCTCGCCCCATGGCGATACATACACACACCAAGATTAGCTGGTAGATGATGACAATA
>JAIJLI010000715.1 GCA_022722495.1 Dialister sp.
ATCCGCTTCAAGATTGTTCAGTAAAATAAAATAAGCAGCAATGGAGTAGTAGCTATTGCTGCTTTTTCTTTTATAATTACTGCTTTCTTCTTTCCTTTTCTTTCGTGCACATAAAAGTTTTTTCTTGAAAAAAGTCTCAAAGTCTCATTATTTGTGGCTAAAACCGATGTATATGATTGGTATATAATGGTTTATAAAAATGAGACTTTTCTGTTTATTTTACAAAGAAGTATCATAGAAGTATCATAAATTCAATAGAAGTATCATAAAATTCAGGTAAGTTGTTTGCAAAAAAGCCTTTTTTGAGGATTTATGTCTAGAAATACAGGCACAAAAACTAAGAAATGTCTAGTATTTCCGTTTTATAAAATTGATAGTGTTTACCTTTCTAGTTTATAAAGTATGCCAATATTAACTAGGAATAAGATGGAAAACACAGACAACTGTAGTTAGGAATAAGCACATAGGTTGGTCTCTTAGTGCCCCTCACACGGGCACTAAGGGATCAAGTGACGGGTATCGATAGACCAAGTGTTGGGTACTCATTGCCCGTACTGCGGGCATTGGATGCCCATTTCATGGGGTAATTTTGGGGCACTATTTTGAGCAAGCAAATTGTAGTTTTTCTATATTTAGTTGACTATAATTTCGTGTTTTTTTATGATGCATCATGGTGATTTAATGATACTTCTATTGAATTTATGATACTTCTATGATACTTATTTGTAAATATATTTGGAAGTATCATTTTGTAATTCATTATGTATCAGTGATATATTTACAAATAATGATACTTTGAGACTTTTTTCAAGAAAAAACATTTATGTGCGAGAATAAAGGAATGGGTGAATCTGCGTCATTTGTAAGCGACTCTCACCCAGAAAGAGGTTGCCGAGCTTACTGGGCTTGGCTTGACCACCATCCACAAGTTTGAGAATGGTACAGTGGGCAATCTTTCGCTTTCCACTTTTCTCCTCTTGCTGAAGGTGGTGGGTCAGATTGATGCCATCAATGATGTGCTTCCAGAACTTCCTCCATCACCTTATCTGATGAGAAAGGATGAGAAGAAAGCGCAGAGAATACGTCATACAAAACGATGATAGATGGATCAGTTCCATAGAGTCAGCGATAAATGCTCATCTCGTATCATGGGGATTGGAGGATAAAGACAACAGTTCTGCTTCTTTTGAGATAGATG
>JAIJLI010000716.1 GCA_022722495.1 Dialister sp.
GTGTGAACGGTGATTACACGGGCATCTATGACCGTGAGACGGAGATGTGCCATATCTTCATCAAGGACAATGCCCATGGCGTGAAGAAGCTGGAAGTGATTTCCGGCAAGATTGATGACGAAGCCATCGTTTCTCAGGTCGGGCAGGAAGTTTTGGATGCGCTCCGTGATGATCTGGAGCTTCTTGACGAAGCGGGCGATCCCTTCGATGCGGAAAAAGTCGCAAAAGGGGAGCTGACACCGATGTTCTTCGGATCGGCTATGACGAATTTCGGCGTACAGCCATTTCTGGAGAAATACCTCGAGCTTGCGCCGCCGCCGGAAGCGAGAAAGACGCTGGAAGGCACCATCGAGCCGGAAGATCCGGCGTTCTCCGGCTTCATTTTCAAGATCCAGGCAAATATGGATCCGAAGCATCATGACCGTGTCGCTTTCATGCGTATCTGCTCGGGCGTCTTCGAGAAAGGCATCACCGTCCTGCATCGCCAGAGCGGCAAGATGCTCCGTCTCTCCCAGCCGCAGCAGTTCCTCGCGACGGAAAGACAGACGGTCGAGAAAGCCTACCCGGGCGACATCATCGGTCTTTTCGATACCGGTGAGCTCGGTGTCGGCGATACCGTCTGCGAGAAGAAGCATCCGGTCACCTTCATTGATTTCCCGGTATTCCCGCCGGAGCTTTTTGCCCGTCTGTCTCCGGAAAGCAGCATGAAGAGAAAGCAGTTCCTGAATGGTGTCTCCCAGCTCGCGCAGGAAGGGGCGATCCAGGTCTACAAACAGCCTTATGTCATGGAGTCTTTCATCATCGGCGCTGTCGGCCAGCTGCAGTTCGAAGTCATGAAGTACCGGCTGGAAAATGAATATAATGTCCATGTGAATTTGGAGCCGCTCTCCTACACCGCAGCCCGCTGGACGGAAGGGGATGTCCCACCGGAAGAGCTTATCGGCATCGACAATGCGATGGTCGTCTATGACCGCCGCGAGCGTCCTGTCTACCTTCTGCCGAATGCATGGCAGGCCGGCTGGCTCGCCCAGAGAAATCCGAAAGTCACCTTCCTTGAAAGCCCGCCGCTCGGCGTAGCGAGACTGGAAGGGAATTAAATGAGGAATTAGAAATGAGGAATTAAGGTGGCGGTTTCGCCGCTGAGCAGGAATCGCCTTCCCCTAGAGGGGAAGGCTGACGATATGGGAATACCGTCA
>JAIJLI010000717.1 GCA_022722495.1 Dialister sp.
TTTTTAACACTTTCTGAGTGCTTTTTGGCAGTTCCCGATTTTCCACATATTTTTGCAGCGTATTTCTACCGTGGAGAATTTGCGGAGCTTTTATTTTGTCATATCGTGAACGTAGTTGACAAGGGTTTACGAGTGGTTACGATGGAAGACAAATTTGAAGCTGATAGGCAAAAAGCGTTATATCGTGGACTGGCTTGACAAAGGTTGTCAATGGTTCACTTCCGTTTACTCCATCGGTGGAATACTCAAAGTATGTAGAACATAGCAATATCAAAGAGTATGAGACCGACAAGAAAATGTGAATTTTGTGGCAAGACATTCGTGCCAAGAAGCGGTATGCAGAAATACTGTTCCGAAGAATGTCAGGCAGAGGCAAAACGTCTTAGGAAGAAAAGACAGCAGGACTTGATTAACGGCATTGAGCCTATCATGGATCTGCAACATCAGGAGTATCTTACCTTCTCCAAAGCAGCCAGACTGATGGGATGCACCCGACAGTACATCTACAAACTTGTTGCTAACGGCAAGTTGAAGGCATCAAGATTGAGTAGCAGAATGGCATTCGTGAGAAAATCCGATATAGAGAAGATGTTTGAGGGTAATCCCTACAAGCGTGTGATTCCTGCCAGCAAGAGCAAGCCCCGTGAGAAGGCAAAAACAGAAAAGCCAACACAAAAGCAGAAATCGACAAAAGGGAAAGAAGAGAATGAGGTGCTTGACTATTATTCTGGTGAGGAAGTGATGTCCATTTATAAGGTCAAGAAGTCTTGGCTCTACACCTCTGCCAAGCGCAACAAGATACCGATGTGTCGTATTGCTGGCAAGAACTATTACAGCAAACGGCATATTGATGAGTTCTTCGGTACTGCCGTTGACCTCAACAGTATCACAGAATGGGTGACTGCTGATGATGTAGAGGATGCTTTCTGCATGAGCAAATCGGCACTTCGGGCATACGCCTATCGTCACAAGATACCGACCAAACGTGAGTATGGTCGTACTTATTACTCCAAGGAACATCTTGAAGAACTGCGCAGGACAGACCTCATGAGCGATGACAGCTATTATACCACAGAACAAGTGCAGCAGTTATATGGTCTGACAAGTACCAATATCTGCCATATAGTGAAAGTACACCATATCAGCAAGGTAAAAGTGGGTGTAAAGAACCTGCTTTTGAAGACGGATGTGGA
>JAIJLI010000718.1 GCA_022722495.1 Dialister sp.
AACAATAAAAGAGGAAAGCCTCCCTTTGAGTGGAAATGTTATAATTTCCGTGGACAAATAAAACAAAGAAAGGGCTTTCCTCATGGATATTATAACAAAAACTGGAGAAATTTGGAGTGAAAATGCAATTGGTGCAGTCATTTCTCTCATTAAGGAATCTGATGACTCTATCGAGGCTGAAAGGAAGCTAACTCATTGGCTCACTGAAATGAACTGTCAGCTTATAGCTATGGCCCTGGCGCGTATTGACACTGAGCTGTATCAGATTTACAAGGTACAGGGGTGGCGTGTGGCACGCCGGGACTCTAGGACAATTTGCTGTCGCTATGGAGAGCTGACCTATACCCGAAGACTTCTGCAGAAAGAAGGGAAGAGCTTCTATCCCCTGGACTGCAAAATGGGCTTTGAGCCCAGAAAGCACTACAGCCTGGGAATGATTGAGCGGATTGTCGAGTCTGTCGCAATTACGACATCCCGCAGTGCCAGTGAACTCCTGCAAAACCTGGCAGGGATTACCATCTCCCATCAGTCCGTTATCTCACTCAAGAATTATGCCGGTAAGAAAGCAAAGGCTTACGAAAAAGCATTCGTAGAAGAGAAGAAGGATAAAAAGCCAGTACAGCCGGAGATTATAGCGATTGAAGGGGATGGAATCATCCTCAAGAACAAGAAGAAAGGCGACGTCTCGGAGGTGCATCGCCTTCAGGTATACGAGGGCGTCAGGAAAAATGGCAACAGGACAGAACTGGTAGGACTTCGCTGTTTTGCGTCCACCAGCAGGAAAGAACTTTTTGCAATGGCAGCAAGCTATCTGCATGGGTACTATGACTTGTCTAAGACCACGGTGCTATCGAATGGGGATGGAGGGTCCGGGTACCAGTTTCAGGACTTTGAGCAAATGGTAGAAGGCTGCCTGGATCACCAGCACTTCCGCGACTGCTATCATGTACATGAAAAGATCCGGACCCGGCTCAGCTTCTGCAAGAGGGAACTGGTAGACCGTATGATCCGAGAGCTTCACCAGACCGACGATATTATGAAACGGATTCCCGTATGGATGGACACTGCCCGGAGCTTCGCTCGAACAGAAGCGGATTTGGAGGAGGTAGACAAACTGCAGAGCTATCTGGAAAGAAATGCTCCCTATATCCCCAGCCTGAGCCAGCGAGGCATCCATACAGAAATCCAC
>JAIJLI010000719.1 GCA_022722495.1 Dialister sp.
TGAATCCTCATTTCTTCACAGCCTCTTTTTACTTTGCTTTCATTTGGTTCAGGGTTCAGGGTTCAGGGTTCAGGGTTCAGGGTTCAGGTGGCGGCTTCGCCGCCTTTTTAGAAGAGGCTATCCTCGACACACTGCCTTCCCCTCAAGGGGAAGGTGCCCCGAAGGGGCGGATAGGATTCTAGCGGTATGAAAGAGAGCGAGGGGGATCGTCTCAAATAGGCGATATACGAGAGCGCCCTATCCACCGCTGCGCGGTCCCCCTTCCCCAATGGGGAAGGTAAAGAGGAGGCGGCTTCGCCGCAAAAAAGGAAGCCAACCCCGCCTCGCTGCGCTCAGCAGCCCCTTCCAAGGGAAGGGGCTCGCGTGGATGCTCCCTCCTTCCTTTGGAAGGAGGTGCCCCGAAGGGGCGGATAGGGCACTGGCGGTATGAAAGATAAGTGGGAAAATGCGTCTCAAGTGCGTCGTTTGCGAGAGCACCCGAGCGCTGATTTTTTTATAAAGGGGCGATGTCAGGTGGCGGTACTCAAGTCACTAGTCCCTATTTCCCCTTCTTTTGGCAGTCCTTACAGAGCCCGTAGATCTCAATGCGCGGATCGGCCGCGGCGAAGCCGTACTCCTGAGAGAGCTTCTCTTTATAGCCCTCTTCGAGATGGATATCGATCGGGAAGATACGATGGCAGGAGGTGCAGATCGCATGAGGGACGGGCGTGCCGTGGTCAAATTCGTAGCGAGTGAGACCATCGGACATCGTGGTAGAACGGGAGAGAAGCCCATGCTCAGCGAGCGCTTCGCAATTCCGATATACCGTCGAGAGCGAGAGCTGTGTATCCTTCACACGCACCGCCTCGAAGACTTCGCCCGCAGAGAGCGGGAGCCCTTTGGCGAGTGTCTTCAGGATCAGGACACGCGCCTTCGTCCGCTTCATCTTCTTATCCATCAGGAGTTGTTCGATATTGCTCATAATATATCCTCGCTTGATCAGTTCCGTGAATCATATAGTGTGCTATGCATTTAGAATAGCGGATTTGAGAAAAAATTGCAAGAGGGAGAAAAAATGAGAATTGTAATGAGGAATGAAGGTGGCGGCTTCGCCGAGATCCTTCGGCTCAGGTCACAGCTGTTCTGGCATTCGTTATCTCACATACGACGTTTCTCGCCGCTCAGGATGACGAAACGGGGTGATGCCCTA
>JAIJLI010000720.1 GCA_022722495.1 Dialister sp.
TTCGGTCCTGAACAGTTGAGATACCGTTTATGTATGGTTGAAATTGCCCTTTCTGGCAGTTTCAACCATACAGATCGAATTATTTAACAGGTACAAAACGACTAACCTCGCCCAACTTGTTTTGCATAACGAGCGTATCCTTGCGAAATGAGATGTGTTGTACGATAGTGTTCCCCCAATAGTCTAGGGACATACTATCGCCTGCAAACTTATAAGATATCGCCACAATAGGATCTTCATCAATATAATACAAACTATCCTTGTCGATTTGGAATACAGCAATCTTATCATCACTTGCTGCCCAAGTCCCAAACAATCGGGACTGAAGACTATGCTGAGGCGAAGATGCCATGCAAGACAGCATAATAAAAACTACTATTGAAATAATATATATATTTTTCATATTTGAATATCTTATGTAATATATAACTTAATTGTTGAATATAGTATAATTGTGTAGTCTCTTTTTAAAATGAGACTATAAATTTTTGATTCTATAATTAGTACTGCCTGATTTCTATATGAAACGCAGGATCATGAGAATTAAATGGATCTAATAATTTTGTCACTCTCCTAGATAGCGCACTGTGAAATGCTGATTGTTTATCAATAGGAACTCTCTGAAAAGAAATATCAATAACATTCATTCTTTTTAATGTTTCAGGTGTTCCACAATGATGGGACACATTATATGGTCCTAGTTCATATATTTTATCTATCATCTTCTGTTTATCTGGATAGCATTTCTGAACTTCCGTTCCCGCTGGTGCATATCTAATATGCTTTCCCTGACGCTCATTATTAAACATTGCAGTAGCCTGAGACTCTGGACTTCTTACAGTACTTGTTACATAAACCACAGTTAACTCAGCTTCAGCCATAGCACTAATAATAATTGACCGTGATAAAGCTGACACCTTTCCTGCATCTGACGGTTTAATAAATAAAATACTACGGCGTGGGCTATCAGCTATACAAACAACTTCTTGCAAAGGCACTTGAGCTTCTAGAGTTCCATCAGGCAACCTTTTTACATATCCAGGACCTCCCTTACCATCGTATCCATCATGTTCTGCAAAGTTGAAAGCACCAATTTGTAAACCATTTAAGGCACCTTGCAAGAAGTCACCTCCTGTTGCCCAAGCGATTGCTCCACCGGCTGCAGTTGTAGATGCCATT
>JAIJLI010000057.1 GCA_022722495.1 Dialister sp.
CCCTCATCGTGGAAGGCAAGTACAACATCTCGGAGATTGCCTACATGACGGGATTCAACACCCTCTCCCACTTCTCAACCAGCTTCAAAAAGCAATTTGGATGTACACCGAGCGAATATAGTAAGAAAACTTATTAAATTTTGATGCGAAATAGACCTATTATGGGAAAAAATGCTTATCTTTGCATCTAGATTGATTTAATAATAGAAAAAGAAAATAAATTATGAACGCAATTCACACAGACAATGCGCCTGCAGCTATCGGTCCATATAGCCAGGCTATCGAAGTAAATGGTTTTGTTTTTGCATCTGGTCAGATTCCTATCGACCCTGCAACAGGCAATTTCGTAGAAGGTGGCATCAAGGAGCAGACTCGCCAGAGCCTCACCAATGCCCAGAACATCCTGAAGGCAGCAGGTACCGACCTTTCTCATGTGGTTAAGACTACAGTTTATCTGAACAGCATGGACGATTTCGCAGCCATGAACGAGGTTTATGCCGAGTTCTTCAGCCAGCCATATCCAGCTCGTTCTGCCGTAGCTGTAGAGAAGTTGCCAAAGGGCGCCCTCGTAGAGGTTGAGGTTTTGGCAGCCAAGTAATTCTTCCTTTTTTCTATCAGAAAGGAAAGTTTCAAGGTGAAAATATTCTTTAGATGGTATCAAGCATTACATTAAAGAATCTGATTATAGGCTATCGTTCGAAGCACCAGCTCCGGGCGATAGCCTCACCTGTTCATGCCTCGCTCCAAGCCGGTGAACTGACCTGTCTCATCGGAGCCAACGGAGTGGGCAAATCTACCTTACTCAGAACTTTAGCCGGATTTCAGCCAGCACTTGATGGCGAAATTCTGATTCAAGACAAATCTCTTTCTGATTTCTCTGCCCAGGAACTCGCCAGAGAAATCAGCATCGTTCTCACATCGAAGACTGACCATGCCCAGCTCTCTGCTGAAGAGATTGTAGGCATAGGCCGTTCTCCCTATACCGGTTTTTGGGGCACATTATCTGCTGCCGACAAGCAGATTGTTGCTTCTGCTCTTCAGGAAACGGGCATTCAGCATCTTGCCCAGAGAAACATCAGCAAACTGAGCGATGGTGAGCGCCAGAAGGTAATGATAGCCAAAGCCTTGGCTCAGCAAACCCGCATCATCATCCTGGACGAGCCAACCGCCTTCCTCGATTTCCCCAGCAAGATAGAAACCCTACAGATGCTCCGTCGCCTGGCGCACGAACAGCATAAATCCATATTACTGTCAACCCATGATGTAGAGTTGGCGCTCCAGCTCTCCGACCGTCTCTGGCTGATGGAAGAAAGCCGTTTCTCTATCGGTACTCCTAAAGAGTTGGCTGCCGAAGGTTCCTTATCCAGATTCATCAATCGTGACGGCATCCGATTCAACAAAGATTCCCTCCGCATCGAAATCAAATGAGTTTTCGTAATTGATTTTTTCTATGGTTGCACGCAAGCACATGAAGAAAAATTCTCAAGTGGCTCAGTTTGCTAACTCAAGTGGCTCAATCTGCTAACTCAAGTAGTTCAGTCAGCGAGTTCAGACGTCTCAGTTAGTTGATGCAGACGTCTCGGTAAGCCTACGGATACGGCTCCATTAGCCTACGCAGCCATATCTGTAACCCGATGCAGTCATATTCGTAACCCAGCGCAGTCATATTCGTAACCCAGCGCAGCCATATTCGTAACCCAGCGCAACCATATTCGTAACCCAGCGCAACCATATTCGTAACCCAGCACAGCCATATTCGTGAATAAGTTTTAGATAATTATCTATCATCCATCACGATTTACATACACCACGCACATTAATACACTAATATACAGATACTTAAATAGCGTGATAGATACTCCGAAAACGGGAATATCCATCACGCTATCCATCACGATTTGGGGTTATCCATCACGATTTTTTCACTACCAGATACCGCATTCCGTCGTTGAAACGCTTGCGATGGATGGTTGGCATCTGAGAAAGCTTGCGGCCGAAGGCTATGAGACTGTTCAACTTCAACGATGAACCGATGTGACTCTTCAGCTCTTGGAAAATCTCGGCTGCCGTAAGATACTCGCCCTGTTCGGCATTATCGGTCAGGTCGAAATAGAGATCGAAATACTGGTCTACCGGCGAAACTACCTCAAACTTCCTGTTGTTCGCCATGATCAGTCGGGTCTGCTCAGCATCAAAATAAGTCTTCTCGCCTGCCCGTAATGCTGAAAGCGCCTGCGCATAAAGCTGTTCATAATTCGGACGCTGGCTCACATCGATAGGACCCGTGAGTTCCACACCCAGAAAACGGCGATTACCAGAAGGATCGGAGAGGATATCCTCCATATTGCTCGTGGCGATAAAAGATGCCATTCTCGGAAACTCCTGAACATGACTGCCATACGGAGGCTTTATCTTGACACTCGGCAACTGGATGATGTTCTTCAGGAATCCCTGCTGCACCTGAGGAGAAATCTGGTTGAACTCATCCAGGTTGATAACCAGCGACTGGCACATCGCCTGAAGCACCTGCCGTTTCTCTGACAATACGAGATTATCATTATACCCCCATTGCAACTCCGGCGGAACCAGAGACCGGCAGAAAGTACTCTTGTTGTAGCCCTGCTTGGAGATGAGAAGTGGTGCCACAGAGTTGCCGTATTTGCGATGACTGTAAGCACGCCACTGGTCAACCATCGCCAGGAACCAGGTATAGAACCAATCCTCCCAATAAGGATTATCAGTAGGCACCGTGCGCGCCAAGGCACGGATATGATCCTTGCCGTCCCACTTCCCCTCGCACTTGAACAGGAAGTTTTCCACAGGATTATAGGTAGAAAGAAGGTCCGACTCCAGATAATTGCGCACATCCTTGATACTCACACGGATGTTGGCGAGCTGTACCTCCAGCGTCATACGCTTCTGCACACGGGCATCCACAGGCTGATAGCCCCAATAATCCTTTTCCTTCGGCCTATATTCTGTGCATTTCATTACCGAATTATAACGGAAATCATATTTCTTACACAGAAATCCGATCATACTCATGATATTGTCACTCAACTCCTTACTGTCGTTATCCACACCTCCGGAAGAGTGGTCAGCCTCCTTCTCATCAACGCTCTCCACAGGTTTTTCTGCGCCATGAAAGACTTCATTCAACGTCAGGGGCAAGGCATTTTCACGATAATAAGGAAAAGAATCTCTTGTCATCAGGAAATCGGAAAAGATAGAAGGCTCGGGCATCTGCATCTTTGCCTTTACTAGCGCCTGATAAAGCGGAGCAAAGGTCAGGAAGGCCTGCTTGTAAATTCTGTCGGCAGCAACCTCCTCATCAGGTAACGTCCCCTTTGCCAGCGCATATTTCGCCAGAACATGCAGACTGATGCCATCGGCTCCCACAAAGGCTGCAAGAGTAGAAGGCAGACTGGCTACTTTCTGCTTGATGGCATCCATACCTCCATCCTCATTTATATCAACAAACGTAAGCAGCAGAACGCCGTTGTTTTTCTTCATCTTCAGGAGTCCATTCTCCGATTTCTGAAATTCTGCCGCAGGGTGAACATGCATCCAGGTTGGCATATCCTTATACCCATCATAACCATTCATGAGATAAGGTACATATTCACGGAAGTTCTCCACGGTATTCCTGGCGTCATCGTTTACGATGCGCCCCAGGAAACGTTCCAGACTCTTGGTACTTACCAGGAGCTGGTTCTTTTTATTTCTATGTGTTATGGTAAATTTCATTGTCTGTCATTTAAAAAAGTTTATCGATACGAAACACTTTATTTCATGCAATGAAACAGTTTGTTTCAAGCGGAGAAACACTCTGTTTCGCCCTGTAAAACAAACCGATACGTCGCATTCCCGCTTTCGATACATCGGCAGGGGATTGTGCTTTATTCGTAAACGAATCCGATTTCTTCTGCATAATGATCATAGGCAGGTTCCCCATAACCATATTCAGCAAAGACCTTCTTCACCTGCTCCTGCATTTCCGGCGTAAGATGTTTCTCCCCCCGATGTACACGATAATAGGTAGTACGGTTGCCCAGAACATCCATGATGCGGTACTTGATGCTCTGCATTTCGACATGTTTTACCTGGTCGTAGAGATGGGAAAATCCCCATGCTGCCTTGAACTGGTACACACGCATGAAATGAGAACAAGATGCATGGAGGTTAGCATCGGGATAAACAGCATTTCCGGCAGTAACATCATCGGGTTTGAACTTTGCCGAGATGAATCGGATGCATTCTGCTGCCCGAGGACAATCGGCATTGAAGCAGTACATCCAATGATAATCTACCAGACTTTTGATAAACGCAGGATCATTAAGATTTAATTCCATAAAAAATAAATTTTAAATTAAACATTAGGTTTCGCAGTGGTTATTGCCATTGTGGAATCTGTGTTGTCAACTCTCCGCAAAGAAACACGGGGCATCTATGGCAAGATCGTCGGTCCCATGTAACTTGGTTGCTGCAAATATACAAAATTTTAAAGCCAAATGCAAGCTTTGTCCCGAAAACTTTCATCCTTGTCCCGAATCACGTGCATAAAAAAACGATTTCAGCAAGAAGATAAGCAGAAAAACGTGATGGATAAAGGCAATAAGTGATGGATAGCGTGATGGATTTTGTAAACATTTCGGCTATCCATCACGCTATACAGACGAGGCAAACACCTCATTATCAAACGATTAAATGTTTAGAAAGAGAAAACGTGAGGGATGTGATGGATAAAAAGGGAAAAAACTTGTTTTTGGCAGAATAAGTTCAGTGGTCGAAAGAGAATGGATCTGTTTTTCTCAATATGAAAACAATTCATTTTATTACTAAGAAATCATAAAAAGAATGCTAAATTTCTCTTTATTAATGTATTATTTGTATTTTTGCAAAGAGGAGTTTCAATACTTCTTAAGACAAATATTATAGAATAAAAGACGACGAATATGGCAATACCAAAATTTGAAGATTTTCTCTATCCATTCCTCTATCGCTTAAAGGATATGGATAATGTAAGCATAAAAGATATGAAAAAGTCCATTATTGAACATTTTCATCTTTCTGAGGAAGATTGCAAGTTGAGAACAAAAAGTGGTTCAACCAATCAACTTGATGACAGGCTTGGATGGTCTCGTCAATGGCTTCGTCGTGCTTTATTTATAGAAATTCCTCAAAGAGGTATTTACAAAATAACAAAACGGGGTATAGAGTACTTGAAAAATCATACCGATTTAAGGCAAACTGATTTGATGGAGTTCCCTGAGTTTGCTGAATATGCAACAAGTTCATTAGGAACTAGCAAAAAGCCATCAGCTAAAGTTTTAGAGGTATTGGAAGAATCCAAACAGACTCAAACCCCCACAGAGCAATTAGAAAATGCTTACCAAAGTATTATTAAGGACTTGGCTGCAGACTTATTACAAAAGGTATTGGAACAATCAGCACAATTTTTTGAACATTTAGTTTTGGATTTATTACTAAAAATGGGCTATGGAGGGTCTCTATCTGATGCAGGAATGGTTACAAAATACTCGCATGATGACGGAATTGATGGAATCATCAAAGAAGATAAGCTGGGATTGGACAAAATTTACATACAAGCTAAGCGTTATAATACAACAAACACCATTAGTAAGCCACAAATTCAACAGTTTGTGGGAGCACTTGATGAACAGAAAGCTAGTAAGGGGGTATTCATTACCACAAGTTCATATAGTTCTGAAGCTAGAAAATATGCAGAGGAAAAAGCGAGCAAGAAGATTGTTCTGATAGACGGGCAAGAACTTGCAAGATATATGATTGAATATAATGTTGGAGTTAGCATAAAACGTGTCTATGAGGTAAAGCGTATTGACTCTGATTATTTTGAAGATGACAACAATGATTAAATCATATAAACTTACAGGAAGTATTAGCTTAATTTTATAAACAAACTATAAAAATAGAGTTATGGATATATTTAAACTGCTATCTAATGGTGAACGTGTAACGCTCGAATGTAAAAAAGCCACAAGAGGTATACCAAGTTCTCTTTGGGACACCTACTCCGCTTTTGCAAACACATATGGTGGTACCATTCTCTTGGGGGTTATAGAACACATGGACGAGCAAGACAATACCAAACGATTTGACATTGTTGGTATTGAGGATGCAGACAAGATACGCAAGGATTTATGGAATATTGTCAATAGTCGAGAAAAGGTGAACATCAACCTTTTGCACGATGACGATATTCAGATGATAGATGTTGATGACAAGAAGGTTATTGCCATCAATGTTCCTCGTGCAGACTATACAGTTCGTCCTATATATATCAACAACAATTTATCAAGAGGCACTTTCAAGCGTAACCACGAAGGCGACTATCATTGTACGGAGCAAGAATTGAAAATGATGCTCCGTGATGCCAACGAAGCAGGCAATGATGGTTTATTGTTAGAATATTACACAATGGATGACATTGATACTCCAACCTTAGAACGTTTCCGTCAGATGTTTCAGAACTTGCACCCTGAGCATCTGTGGAACTCATCTGATCACAAAGAATTCCTAACAAACTTTGGCGGTTATACTAAAGACCGCAGAACAGGAAGGGAGGGATTGACCATGGCTGGCCTTCTGATGTTCGGCAAAGGACTCCCTGTTCGTGAACGTTTTGACAATCTACGCATGGATTATATCGACAAATCTAACCTGATTGAAAACCAACGTTATAGCGATCGTCTGACATATGATGGAACATGGGAAAACAACTTATTCAATTTCATTCGCATGATTATTCCCAAACTGACACGCGATTTGCCTCATCCTTTCAATTTGAATGGTGTAATAAGAAGAGATGATACTCTCCAAGCTAAGGCTGTACGCGAAGCTGTCACGAACATGGTTATCCACTCTGATTTCATGGTGAATGGCATACTGAAGGTTGAAAAATATGATGATTGCTTTGTACTAACCAATCCGGGACTTCTAAAACTTCCTATTGAGCAGATTTACAAAGGTGGAGAGTCAAAAGCACGTAATCAGCGTATGCAGAATATGTTCCGCATGATAGGATATGGCGAAAACCTTGGTTCTGGCTTTCCTCTCATTTTAAATGCTTGGAATGAAAAGCATTGGCTTAAACCAGAATTATTAGAACAGCCAGAATTACTGCAAGTGAAACTGACCTTACACATTCAGAATGAGCCGATAAATGAGCCGATAAATGAGCCGATAAATGAGCCTCTATCCAATCGACAAATAGCAATAATTAAAGCTATTAAAGAACAACCAAGCCTTACAAGGGAAGAATTGGCTCAAAAAGTTGGAGTATCACTTACTACTTTAAAAAGAGAAATAACATTTTTACGAAAGAACTATTATATAGGTCGTGATGGCAGCAATAAAAATGGTCAGTGGCAACTTTTAAAAGATATTTTTTAACAGATTTGACATATACTATAATTATTGGCTTGAGCAATGGTGGTAATAGTTCCCATAACTGTCTTACATTGGTAATCTTCATTAAATTGAAGATTACCAATTGTAGAAATGGGAAAAAACAATAAGTTTTACCATTTCAGGATATTTTGCCAGCCTGTTATACGGATTGCCGCAATCTTGGAATATCCCGGCTTTGAGATTAACGTAAAAAACATTAAAAACGACAAGATTCTCTGAGAAAAGCATTGCCTTATCCTAGGAAATGTGTAAAATCCAGTATATCGAAACCTAGGAAACGTGTAAAATCTAGCACTTTGAAAGCTAGGATACGTGCAACAACAAGAATACCAGGAAGTTATGAGACGTAAGATCTATAGTCAATTATTAAGATGGAAATCAGACGACAATGGGCAGAACGCATTACTCATTGATGGGGCACGACGTATTACCTATCGACTCCTTACGTCATTCACACCTCAGACTTAGCGGAAAAAGATGGGATAGTATATCTGCCACTCTATATGACACCCCTGCTATAAACAAGAGCTAGAAGAGGGCGTGCAAAGACTATATCTTTCACACCCTCTTCTCTTTTTACCACCAATTATCAATAGAAAGCCTTTCAACCGTACAGGTTGCCAGATTTACTATTTCCGTTTTTGCTGTTCTCTTATTATCCTAACCGTCAAATCGGCAAACTTTTTTATTGCTGCCTGAACCTGTCCTCGTCCGAAAGCCCAGAAGATGAGGGCGGCAGAGGCTGGTGCAGCATGTGTTCCTACATACTGGCGCATTTTAAGAACCGTGCAGTTTTCAATACCAAGTTCTTTCATGGCAGCGAATACTTGGGCTGCTGGTACTTCAAAATCAGCCTTAGTGCGCTGATCTCTAAGTACCAATGCGGTCTTGTTTACCTTAACTACCTTGTATTCCTTATTGGCGTTACTGCGATATGTCTTGATAGTCTTAATCTTTTGAATAAAGTTATCGAATGTCAATATATTAATATCTTCCGTCATAACTAATGGGGTTTAAATGTTGTGGTGATAAGCAAATCATTCCACCTTTTTGTTATAATTCTCCTCTATTATGGTGCAAAAGTAAGTTTTTTCCGTGAAAAAACCAAGAAAAAATGCATTTTTCTAGAGCATGTACAATATATTCTTTTATCAGGTATCTATTTACATCTTTTTAATTGCCAAAAACTTGCATGATTCAAAAATTAGCCGTATCTTTGCGGCTAAAGATAGGAATAGGAGAAAAGATTATGGCAAACAATGAATGCAGAAAGCTGCCGGTAGGCATACAGTCTTTCAATGTTATCAGAGAGGAAGGATACCTCTATGTTGA
>JAIJLI010000721.1 GCA_022722495.1 Dialister sp.
GGTAATGTAAAGAATATCCTGATGAGCGTCATCAAAACTGCAGATGCTGAAGGTGTTGCCAACCTCTTCAAGATAGGCGATTACAATGTGAGCGGCTATATCAGCAATTATGTAAAAGAACTGCAGGGAGAATACTATACCCAAAGATGGTATATCTATACAGTAGACAGTGGCAAAAAAGAAATTGCCTCATATTGTCCATCTGCTCCTGCCAGCACAAATAACGAGGACTCTTGGACTGGTTGGATTTACAAATGTAATTATATGAAAACTTCTACTCCTCTATTTCCAACTCTTACCACATCTGAGTATAATCAGCTAAAGACAGCTGCGGAAAATTCCACCGAATGGAATGCCAGCAGAAAGAAGGAATATGAAAAGAATAATCCAGGGCATACTATAAGTCTGAATTACGAACAACGTTCTTACAATTATGTACGTGATAAAAGTGGTGGTATTGGGTCACATTCGAAGCATTGGCGAGGCAGACACTTTTCTGTATATATGACTGTAACAGACTCATGGTACATCAAACAAGAAGTTTATGAGGAAATCTTTGACTCCCAGACGATGGATTTGAAAACCTTCAAGGAAAAAATGAAGATCCGTCTCCAGGGCTATCAAGATGAGACATCCGATCAAGATGAGAGCATAACCTACCATCTTGAATGTGATGACCCTCACTATTACACAATGGCAGATGAGAAGAAGATGGAAGGCAGCAGTTCTGTAAGTTTCGTGGCAAACTGCAAGGGTGGAGCCAAGCTGGGAGAAGGCAGTTTCAACTGGAAGGAGAATGGCAAACAGGGTAATCATCTCAACGAAGCATCCAAAGGCTTTGCAAAGGAGCCTACGCCAGATTCGGAAGGAGAAGGTATCAACACGCTGCTTGATAAGCAAAAGGAATATGAAAATCAGATTGCATCCTTGAAGAAACAGATTTCCGACAATGACAAAAGGATGCAATCTCTCCTACAACAGAAAAGCCAAGCTCTTTTCAAGGGTAACAAGACTCAGGCAAATGCCTTACAGAAGCAGTATGACGAACTTTCTGATGCAAATGCAGCCCTGAAACAGCAGTTGAATACTACTCAAAAACAGCTCAATCAACTTAACAATGGTATTGATGAGTATTATAAAGACCTTGCAGATAACAGGGATGGCAAGTATAGAAT
>JAIJLI010000722.1 GCA_022722495.1 Dialister sp.
TGGATATTGGTGGCGGCTCGACGAAGGTTTCCGTGCTTTCGAAACACGGGATCGTGGTCAGCCATTTCTCACCGGAGTCCGGACTGGAAATGGATCAGGCCATCATGGCGGCTATCCGCGACAAGTATCATATCCGCATCGGCCGCAAAGAGGCGGAAAGTCTCAAGATCTCGCTGGGCGCCTACTGGGATCTGGATCAGGCGCCGCGCGTGGCTGAAACATATGGCCTTTCCATCGTATCGGGATCGCCGGTCAAGATCGCCGTAACGGCTGAAGATGTGGCGCATGCCATCAATCCGATCCTGTACAGGATTTTCAAAAACATTCAGGATGTGCTGCAGAGGACGCCGCCGGCGCTTCTGGCAGCGATCCGAGAGCAGGGCATCATGCTTGTCGGCGGGGTGTCTCAGCTGAAGGGCATCGATGAGCTGATCACCCGTATCACCGGGATCGCAGCGAAGGTAGCGGAGAGACCTTCCTATGTGAATGCCATCGGTGCCGGGGCTTCGCTCAACTATATCAATGCATTCAGAGACTCACTGCAGGATCTGCACTGAGAAAAGCGGAGAGATCGCTTTCCATCGACACATACATGGGGATATAACATTCATTTGTTATGTCCCTTTTTATTTTCTTCATGCCAAGAGGCAGATAAAATGGTAAAATATAATATGCCTATATGTGAATTTTATAACACAGGGAGGTACATCATGAGAAACGCGATGAAAATCGGCTTGGTGCTGGCAGCGCTTGTGGCTGCCGGCGTATATAGCGTGTCTGCGGAGGACGTCTCGCAGCAGGCTGTACTGAATGGGACGGTCGTTTCCGTCATAGAGGCAGGCACACCTGTCAAGGAAGGCGATGTACTGGTCTCTGTGGACTCACTGGTCGGCGGTGTACCGGCGGCGAGAGCCGATCGGGATGGCGTGGTCAAAGAGGTCCGTGTCCAGAAGGGCCAGACGATCGCCAAACAGGACGTCGTAGCGGTGCTGGAGAGCAAATAAAGAAGCCGGCAGTCTGGCACGTCTTCTTCGCTCCCTCGATGGCCTAATGCTGTTAGGTTAAGCGGCAGAACGTCTTGGCTCCCCATCGGGGGAGCTGCCCGAAGGGGTTGTGCAAGCGAACTGGATTTTTAGGAGTGAAGCGACGCGAAAATCCAGTGAGACGCCATTTCG
>JAIJLI010000723.1 GCA_022722495.1 Dialister sp.
ATAGTATCCTAAGGCTTGAAAAGTCGCAGGAGATTACTATGGGGTTGATTTATGGATATTATGATAAGGTGTTGACTCCATATCACTTACAACTCTGTGATGGGCAACAGCGTCTCACGACATTGTTCTTGATTATCGGAGTAATCAATAGAATGTTGCCTGGAAATAAATACAGAGATTTGCTCATTTCCAATTTTGAATTACTTGAGGATGACAATGAACCGCATCTTCTCTATGGAATTAGAGAAAGTTCCTTGTATTTCTTAAGTGATCTTACATTGCACTATTTTCTTAAAGATAGTTTGTCTGTTAACGAATTGGGAGATCAGTCATGGTTCCTCAATTCTTATCATCATGATCCGACTATAGCTAGCATCATACGAGCCTTGACGACTATAGAATGTAAGCTCAAAGACTGTAAGAATTTAGAATTACTTGGCGATTTTCTTATACTTAAGCTCAAGTTCCTTTTTTATGATATGGATAATAGACAGAATGGAGAGGAAACTTTTGTAGTCATCAATACAACAGGAGAACCATTGACTGCCAACCAAAATTTAAAGCCACAGATAATGATGGCAAATCCATCTTATTCTAGGTGTACTAACGACAGCCAAAATGGAGTATTTAATGCAGCACAAGACTGGGAAATTATGGAAACCTGGTTTTGGAAACATCGGAAGAAAAATGAATATGACACATCTACAGAAGGAATGCTTGCATTTCTTCACTGTGTTCGTATTCTTGAAAATGGGGATGAATCTTCATGGTATAAAAATTACGAGATATCAAATGATAAGTTTCCATTGTCTATATCAATGGATACTATTTGGAAGTGGTTCTGTGCATACAAACGTATGTATGAAACTGATTATGTCCGTTTGTTTACTCCTAAAGTAAACTATCCAGAGACTCAGTCACATTATACCCAAAAAGAATTATATTCAATTCTTCCAACAATGGTATATTGTGCAAAATACCCAGAGGCATCTGTAAATAATATTCAAAGAGTATATCATATTCTCTGTAATATGGCAAGATATAGGAGTGTGTATAGATCACCAAAAAATGAGGCAATAAATGTTCCAGGCTATAGAATGTGTGAACTTATTAAATCACTTCCTGGTGAAGATATTCTTGGATTATTAGAACTCCCCAAATTCGATGTAGAAGA
>JAIJLI010000724.1 GCA_022722495.1 Dialister sp.
CATCTCGATCCCACGGTCCCGAAAGAAGATATCGAAGCGGTAGAAGGGAAGAAGGCGTAACGGGTTTATGGATGCTCTGGGTTTTCCATGAGTCATTGATAATAAAAATTTCACAGCGTATCATTTTATGCGCCGCCCCTTCCCGCTCCACCTCGCAAACCTTTAACGCCTCATTTCTCATTTCAAAAAGGAGCCCTCATGAAGCAATTACTATCCATCATCGCACACAATCGTCCGGGTGTGCTCTCCAAGATCACCGGACTGATTTCCCGCCGCGGCTACAATATCGACAGCCTGATGAGCGGTACCACTGAAAAACCGGGCTATGCCCGCCTCACGATCACCGTGGATGCGGATGACCGCACCGTGGATCAGATTTCCCGTCAGGTCGAAAAGATCAGCGAAGTCGAAAAGATCACGGTCCTCAAAAAAGAAATAAGCGCCCTTCGTAGCATGCTCCTCATCAAGGTGCACGCCGGTGATAAGCGCATGGAGATCTTGCAGCTCGCCGCTGCTTTCCGCTCCCATGCCATCGATATCACCGGTGATAGCATGACCTTCGTGAATACAGGCAGCGAAGACAAGCTCCACGCTTTCGTGAATGCCCTTCGCCGCTATGGTATCATCGAAATGGTCCAGACCGGCGTCGTCGCTCTGGCTCGCGGCGATGAAGCTTTGATTTTAGATGGCTCGCGCTATGAATGGCCTGAGCAGTATGACACGGTAGGAGGTAAGTAAGATGAAATTGACAGGAGCAGAAGTCATGGTCAAATGCCTCCAGGCAGAAGGCGTTTCTACCATTTTTGGTTATCCGGGCGGCGCTATCCTCCCCTTCTACGATGCCCTGCGTGATGAGACATCGATCCGCCATATACTGACCGCGCATGAGCAGGGAGCAGCGCACGCTGCCGACGGCTATGCCAGAGCGAGCAGTACTGTCGGTGTCTGCTGCGCGACCTCCGGCCCGGGGGCGACGAACCTCGTCACCGGACTCGCGAATGCTTTCCTCGACTCGATCCCGGTCGTCGCCATCACCGGTCAGGTGAAGCGCAGCACCATCGGACACGATGCCTTTCAGGAAGTCGATATCTGCGGCATCACTATGCCGATCACGAAGCAGAATTTCCTTGTGAATAAGCCGGAAGAGCTGGAACAGACCATGCATCTTGCCT
>JAIJLI010000058.1 GCA_022722495.1 Dialister sp.
ATCAAGGACTTTCTTTCTCTTTCCCCAGAAAAGGCAAAAAGGTTGCGGCAGCTTATTGAAGAGGGGAAAGATCCCTTTCAGGATCCGGAATTGCGCACCCTGTGCAAGGTGAAAGTTTTCTGTGAGATCGCCAAAGCACCTGTTACGGAAAAAGATGCCTTGAACGAAAGGTTGCCAGCACTCTTGATTGAGCCCATGCAGGAGATGCTTAAGGAGATCGAAGAGGAAGGGCTTCTCTTTAGCCGGGGAGAAAAATGGGTATTCCAGCCTGCGCTCATCCAACAGGGAAGCCTTGATGCTGCCGGATATATCGAGGATATGCCGAATAGTCGGGAACGGCTGATTCTGCACCTTCGTATTTTGGGACTCTCTCTCAAGGCCATCGGTGACAGGCTTTTCATCACCCGTGAACGCGTCCGTCAGATCGCGAGCCGTGCATTGGATAAGCGCCCGCCGCTGGCAGAAGATGCATGGCTGCCTGCCTGGGAAAGATATCATGGGGTAGGGAAAGAGAATTTTTGCTATATCTTCCAGCTTCGAGAGAATACAGTGAACTACCTTAATATGGTCTGCGGTCATGTCCCCGCAAAGAAGAATCGATCGCTCCTTCTTGCAGAAATCGCAAAAGATACGACTTTCCCTGAAGAAGTTCGCTTCCGTGCAGCTCGCATGCATCTCTCCTGATTCCTTTGCTAGAGAAAATACGAATGCTTTGATCATTCAGCATTTCTCTGGCAAAGGAATTTTTTTTTTGTTTCATGCGGGCTTGGAGGCTCAAAAATGCGTACAAGCAACTTTTAAAATCAGGATAGCTTGTTCATGGCAGTCCGCTTCCTTTGCTCGCCTGTTTGAATCACGAAAATCAACCCTCTTGATAAACGAAAATCTATTTGACGCTACCCTCGGCAGGCTCTATAATAGTAAGAACTGTTTTATCAAAAAATGTCGACAGTAACGAAAAATTTGGAAGGTGAAACTATGCACGAAAAGTACGTACCTCAGCAGATCGAAAAGAAATGGCAGAAAATCTGGGAGGACACCAAAGCATTTGAAACTCATTCTGACCCGAGCAGAAAGAAATACTATGTATTGGAAATGTTCCCGTACCCGTCTGGCAATCTCCATATGGGACATGTCAGAAACTACTCCATCGGCGACGTTGTCGCTCGTTTCAAGACGATGCAGGGATTCAATGTCATTCATCCGATGGGCTTTGATGCCTTCGGTATGCCGGCTGAAAATGCGGCTATCAAGCACGGCATTCCACCGGCGGAATGGACCTATTCCAATATCGACAACATGACCCGTCAGCAGAAAGAGCTCGGTCTTTCCTATGATTGGGGCAGAAAAGTCCTGACCTGCCGCGAAGACTACTACAAGCACACACAGAAGCTCTTCGAGATCTTCTATAAGAGAGGCCTCGCTTACAAGAAGGAAGCAAAGGTCAACTGGTGTGAAAGTTGCCACACTGTCCTCGCGAATGAACAGGTCGAAGAAGGACGCTGCTGGCGCTGCAAGAATGAAGTCGTCAAGAAAGACCTCTCTCAGTGGTTCCTGAAGATCACCGACTATGCAGACCGCCTCCTTGCAGATCTCGACCATATGCCAGGCTGGCCGGAACGTGTCAAGACCATGCAGAGAAACTGGATCGGCCGCTCCACTGGTACCCAGTTCTCCTTCAAAGTCGAAGGTACGGATGATCAGATCCCGGTCTATACCACCCGTGTCGATACCGTCTACGGCGTCACCTACATGGTCCTTGCTCCGGAACACCCGCTTGTCGAAAAACTCATCGCGAATAATCCGGAAAAGGCGAAGCTCGAAGCATTCATCGAAAAGATGAGAAATGAAAACGACATCGTCCGCACCGCAGAAGATGCACCGAAGCTCGGCATGTTCACCGGCAGCTATGCCATCCATCCGCTGACCGGCGAACGCGTGCCGATCTGGATCGCGAACTACGTCCTCTACGAGTACGGTACCGGTGCTGTCATGGCTGTACCGACCCACGACCAGCGCGACTGGGATTTTGCTAAGAAATACAGTCTCCCAATGAAACTCGTCGTCCAGAATAAAGCCGGCTCCCTCTCCCTTGACGAGATGGACAAAGCCTATGACGCTGACGGCGTCCTTGTGAATTCTGCAGAATTTGATGGCCTGAAATCTGGAGAAGCCCGTGAAACCATCACCAAGAAATTCGAGGATATGGGCATCGGTGAAGGCAAAGTGAACTACCGTCTGCGTGACTGGCTGATTTCCCGCCAGCGCTACTGGGGATGCCCGATCCCGATCATCCACTGTCCGCATTGCGGCAATGTCCTTGTCCCGGAAAAAGACCTCCCAGTCAAACTGCCGGAAGACGTCAACTTCGTCGCTGGTGCGACCTCTCCGCTCGAAACCAGTGAAGCTTTCCTCCACTGCAAATGTCCACAGTGCGGCGCGGATGCTACGAGAGAAACCGACACGATGGATACTTTCATCGACTCTTCCTGGTACTTCCTGCGTTACTGCGACCCGCACAATACCGAAGAACCATTCGCTAAGGATAAGGCAAACTACTGGATGCCCGTCGACCAGTACATCGGCGGCATCGAGCACGCCATCCTTCACCTACTGTATTCCCGCTTCTTCATGAAAGTCCTTCAGGATGAAGGCATGGTCGACTATCCGGAACCATTCACGAACCTGCTTTGTCAGGGCATGGTCCTGAAAGATGGCGGCAAGATGAGTAAATCCGTCGGCAACGTTGTTTCCCCAGAAGAAATCGTCGGGAAATACGGCGCGGACACGGCCCGCCTCTTCATCCTCTTTGCCGCTCCGCCGGAAAAAGACCTCGAATGGTCCGATCAGGGCGTCGAAGGCTCCTACCGTTTCCTGAAACGCGTCTGGAACATTGTCGGCAAGTACGAAGACATTCAGACTGAAGAAAAAGGCAAACTTTCCTCTGAGGAATTCGCTCTCAGAAGAAAACTGCACCAGACCATCGAGAAAGTCACCGAAGATCTGGATGGAAAATTTGCTTTCAATACCGCGATCTCTGCCATCATGGAACTCGTAAACGATATGTACCGCTTCATCGAAGCCCATGATACCATCGAAGCGAGCCTTTCCGGCGAGCTCGTCAGAAATCTCCTCATTCTCCTTGCGCCATTCGTTCCGCATATGACCGAAGAACTGTGGCAGAGTGCAGGGCAGAAGGAAGAAAGCATCCATCTGGCTGCTTGGCCAGCCTGCGATGAATCTGCTCTCGTCGTCGACGAAGTCGAACTCGCTGTCCAGGTCAATGGCAAGGTCCGCGCGACAATCTCCGTTCCGGTTGCTATGGCGCGCGAAGAAATCGGCGAAAAAGCCCAGGCTCTTCCGGAAATCCAGAAATTCACCGAAGGCAAGACCATCGTGAAAGTCATCGTCGTTCCGAAGAGAATCGTCAATATTGTCGTCAAATAATAAGCAAGCGAAAAGAGAAGCCGCGAGGCTTCTCTTTTTCGTTGAAACGCGTAGTTCTGCGGAGAAGGGCGCCAAAGGCGCACCGTCATTCTGAGCGGACGGAAAGGACGTCCGTGAGATGGCCGCTGTCAGAACAAGTGGGGACTATGCCAACGGATCTATGCGAAAAATGGACAGGGGAAAATCCGTCTTTCCGCATCGTCATTCTGAATTGTTTGGAATTTCTATATACTTATGTTATAATGCGGTTATAGTTTCAAAGGGGTGGTCATGATGAAAAAGAAATCTATTCTAGCTATCGGGCTCACCGCTGCCCTGCTTTTCGGCCTTACCGGAGAAGTAGAGGCATTCGGCTGGGGAGACATCGCGGGCAAAGCAGCGGATAAAGCCATCGGAAGCGTTCTTGGTTCTTCCGCCAAAAAGAAACCGGTAAAACAGTCCCGACCAAAGAGCGAGAAACAGAAGAAAAGCGAACGTGAAGCGGAAAAGTATGGCGTGAAACGGATAGAAAGTCCAGATGGCACGAATCCCACTGCCTTTGCAGGCACGCTCGATCCATGGCCGCCGGATGAACTCTCCGCGCGCCCGGACTGGTTCGACAACCGCACGCAGCCTTGGATAATGACGAATGCACGCCTCGTCGCAGAGTATGAAAGTATGATCCAATGGCGTGCCTACGCGAAACAAAATGGCCTTGGTACCATCGAATCGGACGAAATCCGCTACACCGAGCTGATGGACGAAATTCATGTCCGCGTAAGAGCGATCGAAAGGTACTGTGATGCGGCAGAATATGGAGATGATCAGTCGATGCAGTCCAGAGCCTCCATGGGAGACTACCAGCGTGCAGTCGCCAGTAACATCGATCCGCTCAGTGGCTATGATCTGGATCTCAGCATCCCCGCAAATACACTCCCTGGCTATCATCCCGAGCGAAATTAAGGAAACACGGACTCAATCGTAGAATGTTCAGATTTTTTTATTTTATGAAAAGGAAACCGTGTAAAATCTTGAATTTCTACGATGGTATTTCTCGGAGAGGAAAATCTTCCCGGGAGCCCAAAGCTCCCTTCGCACTCCTTCGTGCACAGTCCTATAGGAAAGGAGAGCAGAGAGGACAGACGGCGGATCCGATTTCCCTTCTCTCGCTCGAAAGCGTGCTAGCCGCCGGAGAGCGTAAGAAATACAAATCATATAAAGACGCAGCAGGTCAAAAGATCTCATGCAGGATTCGCCTCGCGGGCAAACCCTAGAGCGAAGTTTAGCCGTACTTGTACGACATGAACCGTGAAATGCGCTGGTGCCAGATTGCAGGGAATGCCTCCATGGATACTTATAAAACTCTGCTGCGCCTTTGTGGTGGAAGTGACCCTTTTTCGAAAAGAGGGTCACTTTTTTCGCGTATTGTCGATGACAGGGATACGATGATTCCACACAAAGCCTGAATGCCCTTCCTCGTCTTTTTTACATGTGCGACTTTTTCTTGCTTTTTCTCTCATTTATTGCTAAAATAACATATGTCGATATTGCGGGCCTATAGCTCAGTTGGTTAGAGCAGGCGGCTCATAACCGCCCCGTCCCAGGTTCGAGTCCTGGTGGGCCCACCACAATGAACGTATCCGTGCTGATTTCAGTGATTTGGATACGTTTTTTTGATAGAGAAATGGAATGGCTGCGGGATAGTCCTGTAGGGCAAGTCTTCTCTGAAAGGATTCAACTATGAAATTGACGAACCGATTACAGGCGGCAGCCGATCTGGTGCCTGTCTGTGAGAGTATGGCCGATATTGGTACAGACCATGGCTACCTTCCCATTTACCTCGTGCAAGAGGGGCGCGCCAGGCGGGCCATCGCCTGCGATGTGAATGACGGCCCTCTTGCACGTGCCAAGGAGGATGTAATTTCTTCCGGATTTTCACGCCAGATCGGTTTACGACTGGGCGGAGGACTTTCACCGATTGACAAAGGAGAGGTGGACGGTATCACCATCTGCGGGATGGGCGGCCTTTTGATGCGGGATATTCTCGCGGAGAATGAGGGAAAGGCGCAGGCGCTCTCATGGCTGGTGCTGCAGCCGCAGGGACATGTGGCGGAGCTCCGGCAGTTTCTTAGCAGGCATCATTTCCGCATTGAAAAAGAGGTGCTTTCACTGGATGGCGGGCAGCTGTATGAATTGATGCTCGTCCGTCCCGGTGAGATGGAGGAGCTTTCGATGCTGCAGGCAGAAATCGGTGCGACGGCGGCATATCGGAAGGAGCCTCTTTTTAAGATGCATATCGAGCGGCTCATCCGGAAACGGCGCTTTGTGATCGAAGGGGCAAAGGATTCGAAGAGTGAGCGGCATCGCCTGTCCAGAGAAAAAGCACTGGAGGAAGTAAGCATATTGGAGGGACTCTTATGAAAGTCACAGGAAATGATTTGATCGGATGGATGGAGTCGTGGACACCGAAAAGTCTCGCAGAGTCATGGGATCACCCGGGGCTTCAGGTGGGGGATTCTCGCCGCAGGGTCACGAAGGTACTGATTTCCCTCGACCTCACGGAAGAGAATGTGGATCTTGCCGTCCGTGAAGGCGCTGAGATGGTGATTTCCCACCATCCCTTTCTTTTCAAGGCCATCCGCGAGCTTGACCTTCGGACGTATAAGGGGCGCGTGATCGAGAAGCTCGTGAAGCATGATATCCTGTCTTTTGCAGCTCACACGAATCTGGATACAGCCAAAGGTGGCGTGAATGATGCTCTGGCAGCTGCGCTCTCTCTTTCTGATACGGAAGGACTGGTCTTTGAGCAGGAAGCAAAAGAAATGAAGCTTGCGCTTTATGTGAAGCCTGTCACCGCGAAGGTGCTCCGACATACGCTTTCAGAACTCTATGGGGATGCCGTAAATCATTTCTATCTTTTGGATGATGAGGATGATGCGACGGATGAGGCAAAGCTCGAATGTAATGTACCCATCGCGCTGCTTGCTTCTGTCCTTGCGAAAGTACAGGAAATCTGTGGAGATATTCACTATGATGTATATACGCTGGAAAGCCACGGGTACAAGGAGTACATGGGGCGGATCGGAAATCTGCCTGCGCCCATGAGCGGAAAAGAAGCTCTCTCTCATATAAAGGAGAAGCTCGGCATTCCCGTCCTTCGTTATGCGGGAAATCCGAATATCACCATTTCCCGCGTGGCTGTTCTGGGCGGCGCGGGCAGCGAATTTGCTGCGCTTGCAAAAGCGAAGGGAGCAGATCTCTACCTGACGGGCGATCTTAAGTACCATGAAGCGCAGGACGCTTCCCGCCTCGGTCTTCTCATCGCAGATGGCGGCCATTTCTATACCGAGCGTGTCATCGTTCCTGCTTTGGCAAAGCGCCTTCGGACGTATGCCGCAGAGCATGGCTGGGAGATCGAGGTCATCGAAGACAGCAGGGCAGAGGATATTTTCGTGGAAATGTAGAAAAACAGGTTCGTAGTTAGCCTAAGGGGCGTGCCGCCCCTTGACTCTGAACCTGATTTTAATCTTTCTCTTGAAAAAATTCCGTCTCCATGCTATACTGTAGCACGCGAGCAGGAAAGATGATTGCGGGCCGTAAGGCGTGAGGAAAGTCCGAGCTTCGCAGGGCAGGATGCCGGATAACGTCCGGCGGGAGTGATCCTAGGGAAAGTGCCATAGAAAAGGAAACCGCCACGCAAGTGGTAAGGGTGGAAAGGTGCGGTAAGAGCGCACCAGCAGTCGGAAGACCGGCTGGCTTGGTAAACCCCATCCGAAGCAAGACCGAATAGGGAAGGGTTGAGGTTGCCCGCTGACCTTCCGGGTTGCGTCGCTTGAGCAGTCGAGCAATCGGCTGACTAGACAGATAATCATCACCACGCAAGTGGGACAGAACTCGGCTTATTGAATGCTCGCCTTGAAAGAAATGACGCTGTGACGTATGTCACGGCGTCTTTTTTTGTTTGGTTCAAGGAAAGCCCGTGGGATGTGCTACCTTTTTACTACGCTAAAAGCCTCTCTTGAATTAGAAATGAGAAATAGTGGTGCAGAGTTTTGAATATATGGTATTCGCAAAAGATGGGAAGTTTGAAAGCAGGGATGAGTAGTTAGGGATTAGGGATTGGGAGTGACTAGTAACTAGTAACTAGAATACGACTTTCGGGCATCGCCTCATATAATACTTGCGGCGAAGCCGCTACCACAACCTTGAACCCTGAACCTTGAACCTAAAAATATTTCCCTATCCCCTTGCTTTCCCCTTTTTCTTTTGGTAGAATAAATAACGCATGAGTACACATGTCTGGCGGACTCTGCATCTGTGCTTGCGGGAATAATTTTATTTCACACATTTCCGAAGTGGCTGCAGGGGAGGAAACGGACAGAGGTTAAAAACAGGAGGTTTTTATTATGGCAGTTGTATCCATGAAACAGTTACTCGAAGCAGGCGTTCACTTTGGTCATCAGACCCGTCGTTGGAATCCGAAAATGGCACGTTTCATTTTCACGGAAAGAAACGGCATCTACATCATCGACCTGCAGAAGACTGTAAAGAAAGTAGAAGAAGCATACGCTTTCCTGCGTGAAATCGCAGCTACCGGTGCTCCGATCCTTTTCGTCGGCACCAAGAAACAGGCGCAGAATTCCGTGAAGGAAGAAGCTACCCGTTGCAATCAGTTCTATGTCAATGAACGTTGGCTGGGCGGCATGCTCACCAATTTCCGTACCATTCAGACCCGTATCGCTCGTCTGAAAGAACTGGAAAAAATGTTTGAAGAAGGCACCACTGACCAGTATCCGAAGAAGGAAGTCATCCTGATGAAACGCGAACTGGAAAAACTGGAAAAGAACCTGGGCGGCATCAAAGACATGAAGAAGATCCCGGGCGCACTCTTCATCATTGACTCCAAGAAAGAAGAAATCGCTATTGCCGAAGCTCACAAGCTGCACATTCCGGTTATCGCTACCGTTGATACCAACTGCGATCCGGATGTTGTTGATTTCCCGATCCCGGCAAATGATGATGCTATCCGTGCTGTAAGACTGCTTGCTTCCAAGATGGCTGACGCTGTCCTCGAAGGCCGTCAGGGTCAGCAGGAAGCTGAAGCTGCTAAAGAAGCAGAAGCTGAAGAAGCTCCGGCTGAAGAAGCTGCTGAACAGGAATAATGGCTGTATAGGAAATTCGGCCTGCGCTTTGCGTAGGCTGGGGATTTCCTTTTTTTGAGAAATTTTTACAAACACCTTACTGTTTTATGATGGAGGTCATAAAGATGGCAATTACCGCTAGCATGGTCAAAGATCTGCGTACAAAGACTGGCGCAGGCATGATGGA
>JAIJLI010000725.1 GCA_022722495.1 Dialister sp.
CTCTCTCCTAATTTGACCGTGAAACGCATCAATACCTTAGGGAATAAATGCGTCGGATTTTAAACGGATTTTGAACACCCTACCCCTAAGGGTGTATTCTCTTATAGTTCTCCTGGCATTTGCTTGTACCAGCAAAATTGTTAGCACAAACAAATTCTAACGTCCTCTACTAAGGAACGAGCGACAAAGAACTTAATTACTGACTATTATAAATTTCGAATTATGGGGAGATTTATAATCAAGCTCTTGCGCTTGATACTGAAGTATGGGCGATTCGGCCTTTTTTGCGTGGTCATTCAATTAGATGGCAACAGCAAGTATATTGAGTATACTTACAATTTGAGGCGTTCCCTCCTATGGATATGAGCATACACGTACAATTACTGGTAGATGTTGCCATGCAGGAAAGAGATTATCATGATGCGCTCGTAGTACGTCGATACTTGGAGACCTTTAACAGAATAGACAATCATTTGGTTGAAGCTGAACTTCCTAGGCTTGATGCTTATATCGCCACTCTGGATGGCTATTATGAATACCTGGAGCAAAGGAATAGAAAACCATTGGATAATGGTACCAGAATCGGCCGAAAAAAAGAATACCTTTTTGTGTCTGATGAAGCATCTTCTTTAAAAGATGAAGAGACGACCGCCGAGCAAGCCTCTTTATTTATAGAATTTCTCACCCTAAATGGCCTAAATTCTATGTCTACCAGTGCGAGCAAGTCTTCACCAATGAATATCGCAATATTTGCGTTTATCAGATATTGGAGAAGAAGGGGGATCTTGGCACCGCAGCATATCGTCAGTGCCAATGCCATTTATAGATTTCTTACTGAGGATTGCCATATACGAAAAGAAGTTACGATAAAATCGTTCAACAATGTCTTCAATCATTGTGAGGACATAAAAAATCAAGAAATGGATGATAAAGTGGCTGATTTCTTTGCCCATAGATGATTTTTTTTATGGGATAAATATTAATCCTATTTTTCCTATTTTTCCCAAAGGTGTTTTTGCCTTATCTTTGCACCCGTAATCAGATAAGTAAAGTCTGGTTACGGGCGTTTTTTGTTTATAGGAATCCGGTACCGTTCCTGAAACTGAAATCTGGCGAATATCTCGCAGCCCAACCCTTTAATATGATATATTGATATGGCAGAAAATGCTTA
>JAIJLI010000059.1 GCA_022722495.1 Dialister sp.
CTCTTTCTGCGCCGTTATGGATCTCGGATTCGCAGCGGTCCCCGAAGTAAATGCCGCCGACGAGCTCACGGACGATCATGATGTCGGTGCCTTTGGCAATTTCCGGTTTCAGCGGAGAATACTCGATCATGGAGTCCTGGATCTTCACGGGACGGAGGTTTACATAAAGGCCAAGCGCTTTTCTCAGGCCGAGGATGGCTTTTTCCGGACGGAGCGATGGCTCCAAGTGATCCCACTGGTCACCGCCGACAGCGCCGAAGAGGATGGCGTCTGCCTTCTTGCAGGCATCAATGGTATCCTGCGGCAGCGGTTCGCCGAATTTGTCGTAGGCTGCGCCGCCTGCATCTTTCCATTCATAGGTAAGGCCGATCTTATAAATGTCATCAATCTTCTTTAGGACTTCGACAGCCGCATCGGTGATCTCTGTACCGATGCCGTCACCAGGGATGACAACGATGTGTTTGGACATGATTTGATTCTCCTTATTCCTTATATTTCTTCAGTGGTTATGTAGTAAGAGCGGATAGAAGGTTCAGGGTTCAGGTGGATGGGTTCAGGGATGACCCGTAGGACGTACTATCCCTCGATTGCGTGCAAAAGAAGTTCTGCGAGCCAACCCCTTGCCCTTCGGGCGTTCCCCTTCCAAGGGAAGGGGATAGGAACCTGAACCTCTAAGTTTGAAAACAGAAAATAGCCATCTTCCCTTTATATGCATCCTCATAGGTTAAACAGGTTCTGAAGGTTCAAAAGGTTCACAGGTTTCTCATCTTTCGTAAATACCGTATATTCTAAAACTCCGCGGCGCTTCCCTATGATGATGCGCCGCACCACCCCCGTTGAACCCATAGAACCTGCTCCCCCTCTTTCATCCCCAATCAAGGAACAGGACGTCCCCGAGGCTAACCTTGAACCCGACAACCCTTCTTATTTCTTTTTCGCTTTGACGTAGTTGATGAGTCCGCCCGCTTTGGCGATATCCTGGATAAAGCCCGGAAGCGGCGGCGCCTGGAAGGTATCCCCGGTGGTGAGGTTTTCGATCTTGCCGGTGGAGATATCGATGCGGAGCGTATCGCCTGCGTGGATCTTCTCGACGTCATCTCCGATCTCCAGAAGCGGCAGACCTACATTGATGCCGTTTCTGTAGAAAATTCGAGCGAAAGACGATGCAATGACGACGGGTACACCGCTTGCTTTGATGGCGACAGGTGCATGTTCGCGCGAGGAGCCGCAGCCGAAGTTTTTGCCGCCGACCATGATGTCGCCGGCCTTGACATTCTCCGCGAAGGTGGGGTCTATATCCACCATGCAGTGCTTGGATAGTTCCTTCGGATCGAAGGTGTTCAGGTAACGGGCCGGAATGATGACGTCCGTGTCGATGTTGTCGCCGTAGCGCCAAACCTTTCCTTCTAATACTGCCATGTTATTTGACCTCCTTCGGTACCGCAATACGTCCTAAGATAGCGCTGGCCGCTGCCACCTGAGGGCCTGCCAGATAAATTTCAGAATCGGTCGGTCCCATTCGGCCAATGAAGTTTCTATTCGTGGTAGAGACGCATTTCTCTCCGTTTGCAAGGATCCCCATGTAACCACCAAGGCACGGGCCGCAGGTCGGTGTAGACACGGCACATCCGGCATCGATGAAGGTCTCGATGAAGCCGGCATGCATGGCCTGCAGGTAAATCGTCGGTGTCGCCGGGATGACGATGCAGCGGACATTCGGATGGACTTTATGCCCCTTGAAGATGCGGGCTGCGATAGCCAGATCCTCGAGACGGCCATTCGTGCAGGAACCGATGACCACCTGGTCGATCTTGATCTCCCCGAAGGTGCCGATGACCTTCGTATTTTCCGGCAGGTGCGGGAAGGAAACGACCGGCTTCATAGAGGAAAGATCGATCTCTACGACGCGGGAATAGTGCGCGTCTTCATCTGCCTCGACGGCGTCGAACGGCTTATGGTAGCGCCCCTCGATGTAAGCGATGGTCTTTTCATCGACAGGGAAAATGCCATTCTTTCCGCCGGCTTCGATCGCCATATTCGCAATGGTGAAACGGTCGGTCATGGAAAGGGAATGGACGCCCGGGCCGGTGAATTCCAGCGACTGGTACAGCGCACCATCGACGCCGATCATGCCGATCAATGTCAGGATGACATCCTTACCGGTGATGTCCTCCGGCTTCGTGCCGGTCAGGACGACTTTGATCGCATCCGGCACTTTGAACCATGCTTCGCCGGTCGCCATGGCAACGCCGAGGTCGGTAGAACCGACGCCGGTAGAGAAGCCGCCCAACGCGCCGTAGGTGCAGGTATGAGAGTCCGCACCGATGGTGACCATGCCAGGTCCTACGAGGCCTTTTTCCGGAAGCAGCGCATGCTCGATACCGACACGCCCCTGCTCGAAATAATTGACAATGCCATTTTCATGCGCGAAGTCACGGACGATCTTCGCAAGTCCGGCAGACTTGATATCCTTTGCCGGCTGGAAATGATCCGGAACGAGAACGATCTTCTCCTTGTCGAATACCGGGACACCGATGCGCTTGAATTCCGCAATGGACGGCGGCGCGGTGATATCATTCGCCATGACCAGGTCAAGGCGGCAGTTGATCAGATCCCCGGCTTTCACAGAATCGACACCGGCATGCTTGGCCAAGATCTTCTGTGTCATTGTCATACCCATACTATTTCCTCCTCTGCAATCTCCCACTTTTGCTGCAATAAAAAAATCTCCCGTCTCGCAAGAGACGAAAGATTCGCGGTACCACTCTTATTCATATTTCTGCAGAAATATGCACTCTGTCTGATAACGGTCAGGTTCCGGCGAGGCCTACTCTCTTCAGCCTGCGACTCGAGGATGAGTTCGATGAAATGCTCCTGCCATTTCCCACCTTCCAATGGCTCTCTAGAAGCGAGCAGTCTCTCTACTATTTCCTGTCCCTGTCTTTCTGGGATATGGTGCTACTGTAGCACAAAATGAATGAAAATGCAAACAATTTAAGGATCCAAGGCTCGGGCTCCTGACTGCCCGCAAGGCGGACGACCCATGGAAACGGTGCATAAGCCCCGCAGTTTTTTCGATCACGCCCCAGCGGCATCCAAAGAGCGGCGCTTCACTCAGCGCCGCTCTTTCATTCCTGATTTCCCTTTTTCATGGCTTCGATCAGTGCATGAGCAAGCTGATCGGCACAGGAGGTCTGCTTGTCACGGCAGGTATTGCCGAGCAGGATATCCGCCGCTTCCTTTGCGCTGCGGCCTTCGAGGAGCTTGCCGATCGCTACCAGATTGCCCGGGCAGCCGCCCTCGAAATGAAGGTGGTGAATGAGACCATCTTCCAGGTCAAAGGTAATTTTTCTTGCGCATACGCCCTTCGGGGTGAATTCGAAGCTCTGCATAATGATTTCTCCTTTCAAGATCACTCTCACGATTCTTCTCTATTGTACTGGAGAATGGGAATCCATGCAAGAAAAGGAAGCCGAGTGAACATAGGAAAGCCTGTCGTTAGAATGACCTTCGCGGAAAGTACCTCTTCACACAAAGATCTGACATGTTGAGGATGATGAAGGGGACACTGAATAAGCCCTCCTATACGTGAACAAGACCTTGACTATAGCGGGGAGCAATGCTACTATAGACTCTATTATCGATGGCATTTTATATGCTGTCAGAAAATACCATTACATATGAATAAAAGCATTTGAATGAATGTTTTTTATAGTGCAATGAGGCCACCTTTAGATTGTTTTTGATCTAAAAGTGGCCTTTTAAGGAGGTGTTAAGTCTTTCAGAAGCAATAATGTGGCTATTGCTGTATCAGTGAAACAAAATCCCAAATTCCATCATCCTAGTTTTGCTTTCACACTCCCACAAAAAATATATGATACATTTGCTTATATCTTGCATGTATCCATAGTTTTTGGTATCGAAAATAAAGGTTAAAGGTGAATTGTATGAAACAAGATAGTAACATCAAAAATGGTATACCACAAATTCACGTCCCCTGGTATGGTTATGTCGCTTTTTTGATAGCAATTTTAATGTTTTCGGGGATCTTCTCTTCTGCAGCTGGACCACTAAAGGTACTAGACTTCAATGTTTTGGCCGGAAACTTTGGCAATATAACAGGGGAGCAGGCCACCAACTTCCGCGGAATTGGCGGTAATGGCGCAAAAGATGGATTCATGTTTGCATTGACTTTGATTCCAGCCGTTATTTTGGCACTGGGATTAGTAAATGTCATTGATGGACTCGGCGGATTGCGTGCTGCAGAAAAACTAATGACTCCTATCTTAGAGCCATTGCTGGGTGTACCAGGCGTTACAGCTCTTGCAAATATTGCTAATCTGCAGAGCACGGATGCTGCAGCAGGTATGATCAAGGAATTAGTGGATAACGGAAAACTCACCGACAAGGAAAGAAGCATCGTTATCACTTATCAAACAAGCGGCAGCGCCGGATTAACCAATTATTTCTCTTCTGGCGCAGCTACATTCGCTATTTTGGGAACGCCGATCATTGTACCTTTGGTCGTTATTTTAGTTTTTAAAATTGTTGGTGCAAATTTGATGCGTCTGTACTTAAAAATGTTCTGTAAAGAGTAAAGAAGGAATATAATGGAAAATATGAACGAAGAACACAAGAAAAATATCCTGGACCTTTTCGTAGAAGGCGCTCGCAAAGGATTCACTATTGGCACCACCAGTTTGTTACCCAATGTAATTATGGCATTTGTCATTATTCGAATTTTGGACGTAACAGGACTGCTCCATTTGATCGGCGTGGCCTTTCAGCCTATTATGGGACTGTGGGGACTTCCCGGAGAAGCAGCCACTGTGATTATAGGTTCTCTCATGAGCATGGGCGGAGCCATTGGTATCTTAATGAGCTTATTCACGCAGGGCATTATGGATCCTATCCAGGTGACTGTGATGGTTCCCGGTATTTATCTCATGGGAAACCCTGTTCAAAATGTGGGACGTTGCCTCGGCATTTCTGGTGTGAACAGTCGCCACTATTTTGCGATCATTATGATCTGCTTAATAAACACCCTGCTATCCATTTGGGCTATGCGTTTAATCATGCTCTTCTTCTAAATGTGGTTGAGCAAAATTGTGACAGGAGGACTGATCTACTATGGAAAATTCAAAACCATTTTTTAAGCTTCTGAAAAATGTTCATGTATTTGCACCAGAGGATAAAGGCATACAAGACATTTTGATCGCTGGCGAAAAAATCGCTGCGATAGGTAAAGATTTATTTTTACCGGCTGTTTATCAGTGTCAAGTCATTGAGGGGAATGGCCTGAGCGCTGTTCCTGGATTTATGGATGCCCATGTTCACATTATCGGCGGTGGCGGAGAAGGCGGTTTTCAGACCCGTACACCAGAGATTCAATTAAGCAAAATCACAACCGCCGGTGTTACTACGGTATTTGGACTTCTTGGTACAGACGGAATCACGCGCCATGTAGAAAGCTTACTGGCAAAGGCTCGCGGTTTGGAAAATGAAGGTATCAGTACGTACATCTATTCCGGTTCTTATGAGATGCCCACTCCTACGATCACAGGGAGCGTGCGACGCGATATTGTTTTAATTGATAAAGTAATCGGCACCGGTGAGATCGCCATGAGCGATCATCGTTCTTCTCAGTCTCCCGTATCGGCCTATCGTGAGATTACGGCAGAAGCGCGAGTAGGCGGTATGCTAAGCGGTAAAGCCGGTGTTGTAAATATGCACATCGGTGACGGTACAGATGGCCTCAAGTATTTGAGAGAAATCACAGCCAATGGAGAATTGCCTAAGACGCAGGTGATTCCAACTCATGTAAACAGAAATAAGCATCTCTTTGCGGATGCCATTGATTGGGCAAAAAGTGGCGGTCTGATGGACTTTACCAGCAGTATTGCTCCTAAAGATGACGACGATCCGGTCGTCAAAACAAGTAAGGGGATTCGCCAAGCCTTAGATGCAGGGGTACCATTGCGTCAGATTTCTGTCAGCTCTGACGGTAACGGAAGCATGCCAATTTTTGATGATAACGGCAATAACATTGGTGTTGGCGTGGCAAATGAAGATTCCCTGTTAAAAGAATTCAGAGATCTGGTGCAAGAAGAAGGATTATCCTTATCCGATGCCCTGACTGTATTTACCAGCAATGTAGCCCAAAACACGAAATTGTATCCCAAGAAAGGATGCTTAGCTGAAGGAAGTGATGCAGATATTCTACTTCTTGATGACAAACTGCAGTTGAATGCTACATTTGCACGCGGGCAGCAGATGGTCAAAGATGGTAAGGCTATCGTATTTGGAACCTTCGAAGAACATTAAAAGCTATATAATAAGCAAGTGACTCACCTAGTGACGCATCAATGGTATACCATTGAGTGTCACTAGGTTTTTATATGGAGGAAACGCTCGCCCGCAGCCGTCTCCTCCGCCGGACCCGGTTGATGTGCCTTTCGAAATGCCCCTGACTGATGAATTCAGCGAGTACGAGCTGGTCAAAGACGGGGACGGTGCAGGAGTAGAAGCCCACGCGCAGCTGATAGAGAGGGACCATCTGCGGCGGGAGGACCAGGTAGCCTGTGCGGATGGAGGGCGCGATGGTTTTCGAGAAGCTATTCATATAGATGACGTGTCCCTCCGGCTCCATAGAGAAGAGCGTATCCTCCGGCTTGGAAAGAAGGGTAAACTCAGAGTCGAAATCATCTTCGATGATCATGGCGTGACGCTCACGGGCGAAGCGCAGGTACTCGGCCCGCTTCGAGGCCGTCGCCGTGATGCCGGAGGGATAGCTGTTGAAGGGCGTCACATGGAGTACCCTCGCACGGGTGCGGATGAGCTCGCTCGTTTCTATACCGTTCTCTCCCATCCTGAGCTTATCGATAGAGATCCCATTCGCCCGATATACCTGCTCGATCTTCTGGTAAGACGGGTCTTCCAGCGCATAGATCTGTCCCTGTCCAAGCACCTGTATATTCAATCCATAGAGGTACTCCGCGCCCGACCCGATCAGGATCTGCTCGGGGGAGACGCGCATATGGCGGCTTCTGGCGAGATAGGAGGCGATCGCACGCCGCAGCTCTTCGCAGCCATGGTTCGGCGAAGGATCCAAGATCTTTTCTCCATACGTGGAAAGTACGCTGCGCATCGTGCGCGCAAAGATGGAAAAAGGGAAAAGGTCTCTTTCTCCGGCCTCGCGCTGTTCTGTCTTCGTGCGGGCGATATCCATCGAGCGGCTCATCGGACGGGGATCTGCCGCTCCGTAGTTATCCATCTCACGGAAGACGACGAAGTATCCGCTTCGTTCCCGCGGCTCCACGTAGCCTTCCTCGACAAGAAGATCATAGGCGTGTGCCACCGTGATGAGGCTGACGCCCTGCGCCTCTGCGGTCTGCCGCTTCGAGGGGAGCTTGGCTCCGTAGCCATAGACGCCTGACGTGATGGCATCACGAATGGAAAGATAAAGGGTCATGTAGGCAGTCATGAGAAAAGTCCTTTCCGGAAATGAGAAACGAAGAGCAGGGGCCCGTCGCTCAGAGCAAACGATGCTATCCCAAAGGAGTAATGCTATTAAGTTAAGGAAATCGTTAGCTACGTAACGTCTTGCTTCCCCCTTCGGGGGAAGTGCCGAAGGCAATAGGGGCATGCCAGCGGCCATCGAACAATGTTGGATATACCGTAGTGCTGCCCCCCCTCAGCCCTCCGGGCAGCTTCCCCGATGGGGAGCCAAGAACGTTCTTCCGCTTAACTTAATAGCATTACCCAAAGGAGGAGCGGTGCCTCACAAGGATGTCCGCTCCATCTGGTCTCACTTTTTTGTATCATTTTGGTGATTTTTATATATCCAGTTTCATAGTATAATGCAAACATCTAGATACAGCAAGGAGAATTCTCATGACAAACGAAGAAACACTGACCACACATTCCCTTTCCGTCCACACGAAGCACAATACGCGCTGGCTCACCATCTGCGGTCTTTTGATGGCGATCAATGTCGGACTTTCGTCTTTCGGTCTGCCCGTCCCGGGCGGTCACCTGTACCTGAACGACATCGTGATCGTCGCAGCGGCACTCATGCTCGATCCGCTGGGAGCCTTCCTCGTCGGCGGCGTCGGCGCATTTTTGGGAGACTTCTTCTTCTACCCGCTCCCGATGTTCGTCTCCCTCGTCACTCACGGTCTGCAGGCCATGGCGATCTCCTACATCGCGCACCACGCTTTCCCGGAAAAGCCGAAGCTCTCTACGGTGATCGCTGTCCTCGTCGGCGCCGTCATCATGGTCGTCGGCTATTCCCTCGGCCGTGCCTATGTCTACAGTACACCTGCCTATGCATGGATCAAGCTGCCGTATGAGATCCTGCAGGCACTCTTCGGCGTCATCGTCGGCCCCTTCCTCGTATGGAAATGGAAGCTGAACGAACATGCCAAAAAGCTGATCGACGGGAAATGGTAACGAGAGCCTCTCCCACAATTTCACATAAAAAGAAGACGCGAGATCCTCCGGATCCACTGCTCTTCTTTTTAATTGACCCTTTTTCAGGATGACTCGCCATCAGGGGCTAGGTATGAGTGGCTAGGGATGAGGGATTAGGGATGAGAAGCAAGCGGTGATTGAAGTAGCGCAATTAGCATGCTAACCGTTCTGCAGGGAGGATCTCTCGACTACGCTCGAGATGACGACGGCGCGAAGCGCTATCAAAACTCCGCGGCGCTTAGATCCTTCGACTCAGTTCTCCTGTTTCAGAT
>JAIJLI010000726.1 GCA_022722495.1 Dialister sp.
AACTGCCCAGAAAGACGTGGAGGAAAACGCCCGAAACATCCAAAAATGGGAAGCCGAAACGGAGAAAGCGAGCCTTACCCTCAAAGCGACACAGGAAGAGATTGCTAAGCAGAAACAGGTTCTGCACGAAGCGACGCAAGCCGCAGAACTGGCTTGGGAGAAGGAAAAGAGCAAGACTGCCGGACAGAATATAGAGGAACTGCAGAACAGCAAAACTGTAGCCGACAGGAAACTGCAAGATGTCCAGCAAGCCATCAAGGTTGTGGCGCATCTCGATACTGCCACAGCAGAAAAGCAGAAGAATAAGGAGCGAATCCAGGTCTTGGGCGAGAGAAACGCAGAGATAGATGAGGCGCTGGGCAAGTTAACCATCGAGGCTCTGACTCAGGAGACCCAGACGCTAAGAAATGCCTACACCCTGATGGTAAGTGAGAAATGGGAGATTCATCGTGCCAACCTGACAGAAGGCAAACCTTGTCCGCTTTGCGGCAGCACGACCCATCCTTATCATACCGACAACAGGCAGTTTGAGGAAGCCACCACGGAACTCTCGCAACTTCTGAAAGCCAAGGAAGACCTGCTGAAACTGCAGCAGAAACAGGAAAAGGATCTTTCCGGCGAGAGGAAACAGAACGACGGCGAAGTACAGACGCTCCAGAAGCAGCAGGAAAAGCTCTCGGGAGAAATCGCCAGTTACGAAGAGGAACGGAAGGCGCTCATCGCCCAGTATCCAAAGATTCCGAAGGCTGAGGCAGAACTGAAATCGCTCTTGCCTATCTATGAAAACAAGGCGAAAGATGCGAGCAGCAAACTGAGCCAGTTTAACAAGATTCAGAAAGAGATAGAACGGCTGACCCAACTCAAGGACAAGGCTGTAAAGGATGAAGCTGCGTATGAAAGCAAGGCTTCTACTATACTGAACAAAGCTCAAGAAAACACTTCAACCTGCGTCACAAAACTGGCTGAGCAGAAAGCACTTACCACCAATCTTATCTCACAGCAAAAGAGCAAGGAGGAGGCTTACGGGAAAGCCCTTCAGACATGGAATAGCGCCAAGAAGGAAATGGAGGAATGGCAGGAGAAATATAAACAGATTCTGAATGGAGAAGAACCTGATGCGGCTGAACAAAGACTGACAGCAGCAAAGGATGAGGCTACGAAAGCAGC
>JAIJLI010000727.1 GCA_022722495.1 Dialister sp.
TAATCAAGGGAATTAGTAGTAGAATTTTTGCATCCATACAAGGAATTGAATATAGAATGGGTGATATTGTTACAATTACTAATGGAAATAGTAATGTGCAAGATGCTGTTACACAATCAAAGGATGGTTTGTATCCTTTCTTTGATAGGTCTGAGGATATAAAATATTTGCCTACATTCTTGTTTGACAAAGAAGCTATTATATATCCAGGAGAAGGAACTGAATTTATGCCACGATATTTCAAAGGGAAATTCGCTTTACATCAAAGATGTTATGCCATTTTTGACTTCAACGAAATTATAAATGCTCGTTTCCTATATTTTTATCTAAAGACGCGAAATTCTTATTTCGTCAAAAATGCTGTGGGCTCAACAGTGCCTTCATTAAGACTTGACACGTTTCAAAAGCTAAAAGTTATTATTCCACCAAAGAAAATACAATATAGTGTATCTTTATGTCTTTCTTTTATGGAGCAGAAGTGTAATATCGAAAAAAAGATTTTACACAAACTATTAAAGCAAAAGCAGTATCTGCTTCGCCAAATGTTCATATAAACATCTGGCGGAGCAAATATTGCTTCTGTTTCTGATATTGTTGTAATATATCTTGCTGGTATTTTATCTTGTTGTTCAAAGAACGTAACAACTTTGAAATCTGCTGCAACTCATTTATATTTGTAGGCAGTAGAACACAGTTTTCCAAGAAACGTTGATTTGTGATATTGATGGTGTTCTTTGCTCCTTTCTGAATCAGTGGATGCAAATAGTTATGTGTATTTATTTCACTCATAAAATATTCATGAAGATATGCCCCAACAGCAAGACTTTTGGGTTTATAAACACCATACAATGGTGAAACTGCAACATTCTCAAGACTAAAACTTTGTTTTACTATGCCATAAGGGAATGATCCGGTTGGGCTTTTTGTATAAACTAAGTCCCCATAATGCACGACATTATATTTGGATGTGTCTTTGGCTGCAAATGAACGTCCAAGGTAATCTACTTGATTTACAATACCTTGACTAACAGAGACAGAAAACACTTGAAACAAATTAGTATTGCGTTCGTTTCTTTCTGTGAGAACATCTCTAAGAAATACCTTCTTCCAAGTTCCTTTATTAACCCCTTGTTTTTGCAGTTCTACCATAATTCCCTTGATTA
>JAIJLI010000060.1 GCA_022722495.1 Dialister sp.
CGTAGCGGTATTGCATGAAAGTGTTGGAATATCGATAGCATCGGACTATTCAACATAGCACGCTATACCGCTAGCATGCCCCATCTCGCTTTTCTCGAAATGGCGTCTCACTGGATTTTAGCGTCGCTACGCTCCTAAAAATCCAGTTCGCTTGCTTCCCCTTCGGCACTTCCCCCGAAGGGGAAGCAAGACGTTACGTAGCTAACGATTTCCTTAACTTAACAGCCTTCCCCTCTAGGGGAAGGTGCCCGAAAGGGGCGGATAGGGTGACTATGGCATGAAAGACAGCTCTCATAAGGTTTCCCGGTCACTCCTATGAGAGCTGTAAGTCCCCCGCGGCAGATGGAACGCGAAAATGAGATGATCGTTATTTCACATCGCCTGAAGTTTGAAAGCAGGGAGGAGTGGGTAGAGACTAGGGATAAGACTAGGAGACATCAGACATCTAACTTCTATCCTCCGATCTTCGGGCATCGCCCTATATATATTCGCGGCGAAGCCGCCACCACACCCCTGAACCCTGAACCCTGAACCCTGAACCCTGAACCCTGAACCCTGAATCCTGAACCCTGAATCCTTTATCTATGCTATAATAATATAAATATCTTCGAATCGAAAGGAGGCGCGCTATGGGACCCAAAGACGTGCTGAAGGAATATTTTGGCTACGACACATTCCGCACGGTACAGGAGGATGTGATCTCTACCATCCTTTCTGGGAAGGATGTGATGGCCATCATGCCGACAGGTGCGGGGAAGTCGATCTGCTTCCAGATCCCGGCGATGCTGCTCCCGAAGGGGACGGTCATCATTTCTCCTCTGATCTCCCTCATGAAGGATCAGGTGGAGGCGCTGACGGAGCAGGGGATCCCAGCCTCCTATGTGAACAGCACGGTCCCCTACGAGGAGTCGATCGAGCGGCTGCGTGACATGTATCGCGGACGGATCAAGCTGCTCTACATGGCACCGGAGAAGCTCGAGCCGTCGTATTTCACGCATTGTCTCTCCATGGTGCCGCTCTCGATGATCGTGGTCGATGAGGCGCACTGTGTGTCGCAGTGGGGGCATGATTTCCGTCCATCGTATCGGAAGATCAAAAGTTTCATCGACAGCCTGCCGCAGCGTCCCATCGTGACGGCCTTCACCGCGACGGCGACGCCGCTCGTCGAGCAGGATATGAAGGAAAGTTTGGGGCTTTCCGGTGCGGCTGTTTTCCGCACGGGGCTTGACCGGCCGAATCTCTCCTTCCGCGTGATGCAGGGCAAAGATCGCGAGTATTTCATCCTGCGCTATGTGAAGTCGCACCGGAAGGAGAGCGGCATCATCTACTGCGCGACCCGAAAAGCGGTGGATGAGATGCATGACAGGCTCTCTCAGGCGGGGATCACGGCAGGGCGCTACCATGCGGGCATGACGGACGAGGAACGCAGGCAGGCGCAGGATGATTTCTCCTATGACAGGACGACAGTCATGGTGGCAACGAATGCGTTCGGCATGGGGATCGACAAGAGCAATGTGCGCTATGTCATCCATTACCAGATGCCCAAGAGTCTTGAGTCATACTATCAGGAGGCAGGGCGCGCGGGACGCGATGGAGCGAAGGCGGAGTGCATCCTGCTCTACAGCGGGAAGGATGTACATATCCAGACATACTTCATCGAGAATGGCAATCAGAGCGAGGAGCAGAAGCGGATGGATTACCAGCGCCTGAATGCGATGATCGACTATTGCCAGACGTCTTCGTGTCTTAGAAATTATGTCCTCGCCTACTTTGGAGAAAAGGTGAAGGAGCCCTGCGGGCACTGCAGCAACTGCGAGAACCGGACGGCCAAGGTCAGGATCACGGATGCGGCAGTCCTCATTTTCCGTACCGTCCTATCCCTCCGCGAGCGATACGGAGCGAGCATCATCGCCGCTGTCCTGAAAGGAAAGAAAACAAAGGAGCTCATCGAGAAGGATCTCCTCACGGTGCCGACCTTCGGCAAGCTCTCTTTTGAGAAGCTGGGCCATATCAAGAGTGCAATGAACAGCTTCGTCGCGGATGGCTACCTCTTCCGTGATGGACAGCCCTATCCCGTACTCAAGCTGACGGACAAAGCGAAAGAGGTCCTTGCGGGGAAGGCAGAGGTCTACGGCCTTGCCTTCGGCGCAGAGGATGCGATGAAAGAGGCCGCGGTCGAGCGGGATCTCGATCCCCGCCGCGAAAGCCGGGACGGCCTTTTCGAAGCCCTGCGCGAGCTTCGTCGGACACTGGCGGCCGAAGAGCATGTGCCGCCCTTTGTCATCTTCTCGGATGCAACACTGGAAGCGATGGCACGCGAGCGCCCTGAGTCCATGGAAGCCATGGGTGCGGTGCATGGCGTCGGCGCATTCAAGCTGCAGAAATACGGCGAGCGTTTTCTGCAGATCATCCGGACCGGCGCAGAAGAGCCTGTCATCGAAGAAAAGGATCCCGATGCCCAGCTCTTGCAGCAGCTTTTCTCTGTCCGCAATGCAATCGCAGCTAAGGAAGGGCTGGCTCGGAATCGCATCTTCACGGATGAGCAGCTGCAGGAAATGGCCTTCTGGCGTCCCAAAACGAAGCTGGAGCTGAAACGCATCCGCGGTATCGGCCCGAAAAAGGTCGATCGCTACGGAGAAGCAATCGTGAAATGCATCTGGGGAGATCGGGTGTAGGGATCGTCGATCGGGCGGCTTTCCCGCTGATACATGGCAAAAGAGTTTCAAAGGGGCTTGCGGGCGGGTAATGCTATTAAGTTAAGCGGAAGAACGTTCTTGGCTCCCCATCGGGGGAGCTGCCCGAAGGGCTTGCACATATTGCCTTCGGCACTTCCCCCGAAGGGGGAAGCAAGACATTACGTAGCTAACGATTTCCTTAACTTAATAGCATTACGCGGGCGGGGCGCATACAATGATAGAAGCAGCGAAGCGGTCTTCCTCTGTGAGGATACGCTATTCTTACAAAGAAAAGTCCATAGAGTCTGTTTGGCTTCACCTTCCGGCCAAGCGGCAACATACAACAAGCAAAGGAGTCACTACCATGAGTCTTGCTGATCAGGAATACCTCAGCATCGTGAAAAACATATTGGACAAAGGCGCACTCGGCGAGAACCGCACGGGTATGCCTGCCTATAAACTGCCGCATCAGATCATGCAGTTTGATCTGGAAAAGGAATTTCCCATCCTCACCACAAAATTCGTCGCCTTCAAGACAGCCGTGAAAGAGATCCTCTGGATCTGGCAGAAGCAGTCGAATGATGTGCGCGAGCTGCAGAAGTGGAACTGCCATGTGTGGGATGAGTGGATGCGCGAGGACGGCACCATCGGGAAAGCCTACGGCTATCAGCTCGGCAAGTACCATCAGGTCGACACCCTCCTTGACATGCTGAAAAAAGACCCGGAGAGCCGCCGCATGGTGGTCGATCTCTGGAATGTGAAGGACCTTCCGGACATGGCACTCTATCCCTGCGCCTTCCTCACCATGTGGGATGTTTCGAATGACGGCCGCCTGAACTGCATGCTCGTCCAGCGCAGCGGAGATATGGGGCTCGGCGTGCCTTTCAACATGACCCAGTACGCGGCGCTCATCTGCATGATCGCGCAGGTGAGCGGTCTTCGGCCGGGGCTCTTCACGCATGTCATCAATAACGCGCACATTTACGAAAACCATGTGGAACAGCTGAAGCTCCAGCTCTCCCGCCTGCCGGAGGCTTACGCAGCGCCGAGGCTCGTTCTGAATCAGGATGTGAAGGATTTCTATGACTTTAAGCCCGAAGACATCCGGCTGGAAAATTATCGTCACCACGACAAGATCGCAATGGAGGTGTCCGTATGAGCCTTTCTATCATTGTTGCCCGTGCCAGAAACGGTGTCATCGGCAAGGATAACCGTCTCATCTGGCATCTTTCCGATGACCTGAAGCGGTTCAAGACTCTCACCATGGGTCATCCCATCGTCATGGGGCGAAAGACCTTCGAGAGCCTGCCCAAGGTCCTGCCCGGCCGTATCCATTATGTGCTGACAGGAAATCCGGACTACAAAGCGCCGGAGGGCGTCCTTCTCTTCCACGATGTCAAGAAGCTGCTTGCGGCACTGCCCTCAGGAGAGAGCTTCGTGATCGGCGGCGAGCATATGTACCGCGAGCTCCTGCCCTATGCAGATACGATGTACATCACAGAGATCGAGGAAGATTTCGAGGGCGATGCGTACTTCCCGGATTTCGATCCTTTTTGCTGGAAGCTGGAAGAGAGCATAGAGGGGGAGGGAAAGCTTCCGCATCGCTTCTGCACATATCGCAAGGTGATCGAAGAGTAGGGCAAGGCTCTCTGCGGCGGCTCATGGGAGCGCCGCCTCCTTCCGGAGAAAAGAGCTTCCAGACCACGGATACCCTATGTGTAAAAAGCGTCATGCAAGAGCATGACGCTTTTTGTATGCCTAAATTTAAGACTAAGTGCATATAATTTTTGCTATTATCCTAACCTATGTTAGACGATATAACAAATAATCATATTGTTCATCTAATAAAAATATTTCGGGATATTGACTAATTTTAAAATGGAGAACTATAATATTAGCGAAAGTGAAGAAATGATGAGTTGCATTTCAGAAAGGAGGATGCCTATGATGCCTCTGGTATTTGCCAAGGCAGGAGACACCGTGACGATCGCGCGGATTTCCGGGAAAGATGAGATTCGCCAACATCTGGCAGACTTGGGATTCGTCGTCGAGGCGAAGGTACTCATTATCAGCCAGATGGGAGGCAACTTGATCGTACAGGTGAAAGGCAGCCGTGTCGCGCTCGATCGCTCCATGGCAGAGCGGATATTCTTTTAACGGTGAGCCTTTGCTCTCCATCCGTCGGTCACAGCGGATCACTTATCCCTTATCAAAACGAAAGGACGAATACAATGACACTCAAAGAAGTGGCTGTCGGAAGCACAGCCAAAGTCAAGAAAATCACCGGCGCAGGCCCGCTGCGTCGACGCATCATGGATATGGGCATCACGAAGGGCGTCGATGTCTATGTCCGCAAGGTCGCTCCGCTGGGAGATCCCATCGAGCTCACCGTCCGCGGCTATGAGCTCTCCATCCGTAAGGATGAAGCCGAAGCGATCGAAGTAGAATAAAATGAGAAATTAGGAATGAGAATTTAGGAATGGTGGTGCGGCGCATAAAAAATTGAAGCGCCGCGGAGTTTTGATAGCACTTCGCGCCTTTGTCATTTCGAGCGTAGTCGAGAAATCTCTATTGCACAACGCTCATTGCCTGATGTGAGACAGTGCCAATACATCGTTTTACCTCGGCGCATACACACTGATTCCCGCAGGGCAGTAGAGATCCCTCGGCTGCGCTCGGGATGACGATGCCGGAGAATCCAAGTCACCAGTCACTCCTAATCCCTAGCTACTCACCCCTGCTTTCAAACTTCAGGGTTCAAGGTGAGTGCTGACGCATTTCCAAAAACTCGCGGCGCTTTCTAAATTTCCGCGCCGCCACCATAACCCCGAACCCTGAAACCACTAACCAGAACCAATCCCACCCAAATATAGAAGAAGGAGAATACAAAAACATGTCTATACGAATCGCCCTGGCGGGTAACCCGAACTGCGGGAAGACGACATTATTCAATGAACTGACCGGCAGCTCCCAGTACGTAGGGAACTGGCCCGGTGTCACAGTCGAAAAGAAGGACGGTATCCTCAAAGGACACAAGGACGTCATCATCCAGGATCTGCCTGGAATCTATTCCCTTTCTCCGTACACGCTCGAAGAAAAAGTCGCCAGAAACTATCTGGTGAACGAACAGCCGGACGTCATCCTGAATATCATCGATGGCACGAATCTGGAACGTAACCTGTACCTTACGACACAGCTGGTGGAGATCGGTCTGCCGATGATCGTGGCCATCAATATGATGGACCTTGTCAAAAAGAATGGCGACATCATTGATTTCGACAAACTCTCCTCCGAGCTGGGCTGCCCGGTCGTAGAGATCTCTGCGCTGCAGGGCAAGGGATGCCGGGAAGCGGCTGAAAAGGCGATGGAACTCGCTATGAATAAGAAATCGCTTCGCCTGCCGTCTGTATTCACCGGCAGCGTCGAGCATGCCATCGCACACATCGAAGAATCGATCTCCGATAAAGTCGAAAACCAGTTCGTTCGCTGGTATGCCATTAAAGTATTCGAAAGAGACCAAGATGCGACGGGAGCTCTGCAGCTGGATCCGAAGCTGATGTCTCATCTGGAAGGCCATATCAAGGACTGCGAAGACGAGCTCGATGATGATGCCGAGTCCATCATCATCAATCAGCGCTATGGCTACATTTCCAAGATCATAGACAGTGTCATGAAGAAAAAGAAGCAGGGTGTCTCCATGACGACCTCGGATAAGATCGACCATATCGTCACGAACCGCATCCTTGCGCTTCCGATCTTCTTCCTCATCATGACGCTTGTCTATTTCATCTCTGTCACCACCGTCGGCGGCTGGGCGACAGACTGGGTGAATGATACCTTCTTCGGAGAGATCGTGAATGACGCAGCGACTGGCTTCATGGAGTCCATCGAAGCGCCGGACTGGATGTCTAGCCTCGTCGTAGACGGCATCATCGGCGGTGTCGGCACCGTCCTCGGCTTTGTGCCGCAGATCCTCCTCATTTTCTTCTTCCTCTCCCTTCTGGAAGACTCCGGCTACATGGCGCGTGTTGCCTTCATCATGGACCGCATTTTCCGTAAATTCGGTCTCTCCGGCAAGTCCTTCATCCCGATCCTTGTCGGCAGCGGCTGCGGTGTACCGGCTGTCATGGCGACCCGTACCATCGAAGACCTGCGTGACCGCCGCATGACCATCATGCTCTGCACCTTCATCCCATGCTCTGCAAAGGCGGTCATCATTTCCATGATCACTTCCGTATTCTTCCCAGACTCCATCCTGATGGCACCGGCCATGTACTTCCTCGGCATCGCGGTCATCATCCTCGCAGGCATCGCTCTCAAAAAGACAGGTGCTTTTGCGGGTGATCCGGCTCCTTTCGTCATGGAGCTTCCGGCTTACCACTTCCCGTCCATGAAGGGTGTCCTCATCCATATGTGGGAAAGAGCACGCGGTTTCATCATCAAAGCCGGCACCATCATCTTTGCAGCCTGCGTCATCATCTGGTTCTTCTCCGCATTCAATGCAGGTCTTGAAATGGTAGAAGACATCGAAGACTCCATGATGGCTGCCTTCGGTCATGCGATCTCCTGGATCTTTGTTCCACTCGGTCTCGGTGACTGGAAGGGCGCTGTCGCTGTTATTTCCGCAGAAATGGCCAAGGAAAATGCAATGAGTACCCTGGCTGTTCTGAATGGTGTCGCTGCAGAAGCAGAGGACGAAGAAATCATGGCCGGCATTGCGAATATGTTCACTCCGATTGCTGCCTTCTCCTACATGCTCCTGAACCTCTTTGACCCGCCATGCGTCGTCGCTATGGCTACCATCGCCAGAGAAATGGGCGACCGCAAATGGGCGGCTATCGCTATCGGCTTCCAGCTCGCGCTCGGCTATGGCATGGCTTTCGTAGCTTACAATCTGGGCAGCTGGCTCTTCTACGGCGCTGCCTTCGGTCTCTCTCAGGGCATCGCCATTGTCCTCTGCCTCCTTGCTCTCTACTTCATCTGCCGTCCGGCTCCGAAGAAGAAAGAAATCTCCGAAGCCGTTGCTGCGAAAGCGTAAGGGTGACTGGTAGCTGGGGAAATCTCCGCTATGGTATGACCGCTGAGAAGCCCCTTGAAAAAGGGGCGTGCCAAAGGCGCAGGATAGACTGCCTCGAAGAGGCAGAAGGGAAAGTATATGAATCGAGACAGCACTACCCTGCCTCATTCTCTGAAGTTTGAAAGCAAGGATGAGTGGCTAGTGACTGATGACTTAAGGGCATTGCCCCATATAATTGAGGCGAAGCCGCCGTTATCATTTCTCAATTTCTCATTTCTAATTCCCGCAAAGCTTTCAGTCATAATCAGTGGACGGGCCGCCCCAAAGACTAATCCCGAACCCCGAAGTTTGAAAGCAGAAAGAGCAATATACTCTTCATGCGAATCCTAATAGGTTCTGAAGGTTCAAAAGGTTTAGTAGAACCCGCTCCCCCTATTTCGCAAACAATCAAGGGGCAGCATGCCCCTTGGTCTAACCCTGAATCTTGTTCTCATTTTTGACTTCTCTCGAATACATAAAAAAGGAGATAACTATGAATCCCGCGGTCTATGCTGTGGTGGCGGTGATCGCCATCCTCTTCGTTCTTGCCTGCCGTCACATTTATCATGCTACCATCGGCGGCGGTGGATGTTGCGGTGGGGGCGGAGACTGCCCCGCCTGCCGCGAAAGGAAAATGAAACTTCACGGCGGACTCAAGAAATAAAAAAGGGAATCGCGAAAGCGGTTCCTTTTTTGATGGTTAGTGGCTAGTGACTGGTGGCTAGTGACTGGTGGCTGGTGACTGGTGGCTGGTGACTTGAAGGCTGCTTTTGGGCATTAGCCGCATAGGGAAAGAGGGGCCGCGCCAGCGGCGCTTGGGTACTCTCGTAATTCGCCTGCTTGAACCGCATTTCCCCACTCCCTTTCATACCGCCGGTGCCCTATCCGCCCCTTCGGGGCACCTTCCCCTCGAGGGGAAGGCTATTAAGTTAAGGAAATCGTTAGCTACGTAAC
>JAIJLI010000728.1 GCA_022722495.1 Dialister sp.
GCTGAATTCAACTTGCAAATGCAACAGAATTCTGATTAATAATTTGTTTAAATTTTTCGTTTGGCGTGAGGTATCCAAGTCTTTTACGAGGTCGATTATTGAGTTTATTTTCAATCCACTTAATCTGTTTGTTGGTTACTTCACTAAAGTCCTTACCCTTTGGGATATACTGCCTGATAAGCCCGTTGGTGTTTTCATTGGCACCACGTTCCCATGAGTGGTATGGTTTGCAAAAATAGAATTTTATTTCCAATTTTTGCGCAATTTCCTCGTGCTTTGCAAACTCCTTTCCATTGTCAGCCGTAATTGTGTGTATTAAGTTTTTCACTTTCCGCAGTGCCCATACTGCAATCTTAGCTACCGGGATGGCTTCTTTTCCCGACAACTTGCGTATCCAGACCCTGCTTGTTGCTCTGTCGTTAATGGTAAGAATGGCACCTTTGTGGTTCTTACCAATAATTGTATCTATCTCTAAATCACCAAATCTCTCCTTCAGTTCCACTATCTCGGGACGCTCATCAATATCCACCCTGCCTGGGATAAATCCTCGCCCTGCATTTTTAGAACCACGTTTGGCATACCTGCGACCTTGTCTGCGAAGATATTTGTGCAGTTTGCCACCCCGCCGCTTATCCTCCCAAATCCAGCGATATATCGTTTCGTGAGATACCATCGCAATTCCCTCCAAGCGGCTCCTGCCGACAATCTGCTCCGGGCTGAATCCTTTCTTCAACAGCTTTATTATCCGTTTTCTCATTGCCGGTGTAAGCACTTCCTTGCGATGTTTTTGCTGCTTGCGCCTGTCTGCTTTTCGCTGGGCAAGCTCCATGCTATAGCTACCACTTCGGGCGTCGCAATTGCGCTTTATCTCCCTGTAAACAGTGCTTTTATCTACTCCGATAGCTTCCGCTATTGCTTTTTTGCTCATCGGTATTTGCAACATCATAGAAATTGCATACCTTTGTTCCTCGGTTATATGTTTGCTCATCTGCAACTTTTTTTTCTTTGGACGGACAATTAAAGCAAAGATAGCAAACTTTATCCATTCAGAGTGAGAGAAAGGGGGACATTGTCTCTCTTTCCTCTCTGAAAAATAAATGTTTTTATTGCTTATTATCCGCACCCAAAAAGTTGCATTTATAAGTTGAACTCAAGA
>JAIJLI010000729.1 GCA_022722495.1 Dialister sp.
ATTGGTGACTTAAGCCGTCGTCGTGCTATGGTGAACGGTCAAGAGGCGAATGAGTTCGTTGTTAAGATCGATGCTGAAGTTCCACTTTCAGAAATGTTCGGCTATGCAACAGACTTACGTTCACAAACTCAAGGTCGTGCATCATACTCAATGGAACCGTTAAAATATGCTGAAGCGCCAACAAGTGTTGCAGCTGCAGTAATTGAAGCGCGTAAAAAATAATTTTTGTAAACCAGCGGTATAAAACATGATTTTTTATACCGCACTTCTTAGGAAACATTAGCAATGTCTAAAGAAAAATTTGAACGTACAAAACCGCACGTAAACGTGGGTACAATCGGCCACGTTGACCACGGTAAAACAACTTTAACAGCAGCAATCACAACCGTATTAGCAAAACACTACGGTGGTGCAGCTCGTGCATTCGACCAAATCGATAACGCGCCAGAAGAAAAAGCGCGTGGTATCACCATCAACACCTCACACGTTGAATACGATACTCCAACTCGTCACTACGCACACGTTGACTGCCCAGGACACGCGGACTATGTTAAAAACATGATTACCGGTGCGGCGCAAATGGACGGAGCAATCTTAGTAGTAGCAGCGACAGATGGTCCTATGCCACAAACTCGTGAGCACATCTTATTAGGTCGCCAAGTAGGTGTACCTTACATCATCGTATTCTTAAACAAATGCGACATGGTAGATGACGAAGAGTTATTAGAATTAGTAGAAATGGAAGTTCGTGAACTTCTTTCTCAATATGACTTCCCAGGTGACGATACTCCAATCGTACGTGGTTCTGCATTACAAGCATTAAACGGCGTTGCAGAATGGGAAGAAAAAATCCTTGAGTTAGCAAACCACTTAGATACTTACATTCCTGAACCAGAGCGTGCAATTGACCAACCGTTCCTTCTTCCAATCGAAGACGTGTTCTCAATTTCAGGTCGTGGTACAGTAGTAACAGGTCGTGTTGAGCGTGGTATCATCCGTACTGGTGATGAAGTTGAAATCGTTGGTATCAAACCAACAGCGAAAACCACTGTAACTGGTGTTGAAATGTTCCGTAAATTACTTGACGAAGGTCGTGCAGGTGAAAACATCGGTGCATTATTACGTGGTACTAAACGTGAAGAAATCGAACGTGGT
>JAIJLI010000730.1 GCA_022722495.1 Dialister sp.
CAGGTACATTCCCGCTGCGGATCTCCAAGGTATCCGCAGGGACATGGGTTCATCGCCGCTATCAAGATAAAATCCGCCGGATAGGTGAAGGCTGCATTCACACGGGAAATATGTACTTCTCTGTCTTCCAGAGGCTGGCGCAGGACTTCCAGCACCGTTCTTGGAAATTCCGGCAGCTCGTCTAGGAAAAGTACGCCGCGGTGAGCCAAGGTCACTTCCCCTGGTCTGGGGATACTGCCTCCGCCGATGAGCCCCGCCATGGAGATCGTATGATGCGGACTTCTAAACGGGCGCTCCCGCATGATATCTTCCGCTTTATAGAGGCCGGCGACGCTGTAGATCTTCGTCACTTCGAGCGCTTCTTCCCGCGTCATCGGAGGAAGGATGGTCGTGATGCGGCGGGCCAGCATGGTTTTCCCGGAGCCCGGCGGCCCGGTCATCAGTACATTGTGCGCTCCGGCAGCTGCGATCTCCATCGCCTTTTTGGCGAGGATCTGCCCCTGCACCTCAGCATAGTCTACATCACTCATCACTTCGCGGCGCGTCTCGTGCCGCTCTGCCGGTGCCATCTCCTGGCGGCCGCAGAGAAATTCCACCAGATCCCGGAATGTCTTCGGTCCATAGACCGTGATATTCTCGCAGAGAAGTGCTTCACCGGTCACGTCTTCAGCCATGACAAATTTGGAGATCCCCGCTTCCCGTCCGGCAAGCACCATGGAGAGAATGCCGGGGACCGGGCGGATCTCTCCCTTGAGCGAGAGCTCTCCGATGAACATGATCCCTTCAAGTGCTTCTTTTGCGACATCGCCGCTCGCAGCCAGAAGGCCGACAGCGATCGGAAGATCCAGTCCGGAGCCATCTTTTTTGAGGTCTGCCGGAGCCAGATTCACCGTCACTTTGTCGACAGGAAAGTGATAGCCGGAGTTCCGGATGGCAGAGTGTACGCGTTCCTTCGACTCTTTGACCGCCGTTGTCGGAAGTCCCACGATGTCAAAGGAGGGAAAATTCTTATTGATGTCGACTTCGACGCCGATCACATGACCATTCAGACCGAACGTGGTCGAGCCCAATACTTGTGCATACATAGGATATCCTCCTTTGAGAAGGGAAATGATGTAGGGTTCAGGATTCAGGGTTCAAGGTTCAGGGTTA
>JAIJLI010000731.1 GCA_022722495.1 Dialister sp.
TCCTATCATTGCTCACGCCACAGCTTTGCCTGTCTCCAGTTGGACGCAGGAACAAGTATAGCGGTTGTGCAGCGTTATCTTGGTCACAAGAACGTAGCAACAACAGAGGTGTATGCCAAGATTTCCGATGCTCAGAAACGTGCTTCGGTTGGCTGCATCACCTTGAAGAAGTAACCATTTGACAATAATACGCAGAAAAGGACTGTTGGAATGATAGTGTTCCAATAGTCCTTTTCTCTTTTTGTTGGTTCTATTTGTGGTTGTGGATAGAACCAATTCGACAAATACATCCTAATATCTATAAATATTGAAGAGGAACTGCAATTCCCCCTTTTCTTTGCCCTTACCTTTGTAGTCTGCAATTAGCAGCAACTGGCACTAACGAGGAGTTTAAAGTATGATTCAGAGTATGATGTCATATTAGAACGCTAATAAAGCGTAAAAGAAAGAGTGCCAGAGAACGTAAATGCGGCTTTTACATGCTTCTGCATCTAATTTTGTGGAAATTTTTGAACGAATAACAATAAAACGAATACAATAATGACAGTAAACAAGACAACTTCAGATTGTACCATCTACGCTTTTGTCGGTACTGCAATTCTCGCCATCTCTCTTGTCGTGGCGATGTATGTAGGCAATGACTTTCACCAAAGTCTGTTTGTCGAGTCAATCATCTTTGTAGGGAGCAACATCCTGCTTTGGGCGATATTCATTTCCATGGTGAATTATCCCTATGAACTGATGACCATTGGCAGCAACAGCAAGACAAAGAAAAACGTTGTAGAAGCAGGGGCAGCAACAGAACAAGAACAGCCAAAGCAAACCTTACCACAAACAGAGTCTATAAAATACAGTCATGAGGACTATGCCAAGTGTGTAGAGGCACAAGAAAAAGAAGCACAGGAGGAAAAGGGCAAGCGAACAAGAATCGTACTTGACTATGTGCACCATACCATGTCACGTTTTCTGTATGAGGATGATTTGAATAAGGTTATAGAGGCTGTCAAGGAATGGAGCAACGACACAAACTATACCCCGACAGCAATAAACCGTTTCAAGGAGAATGTTGAGAATATCCCTTTAAGGCACTTCGTGTGGAATATCGCAGAGCGTTTGGGTAAACGTGATTACACAATGGCAATGCGAATAGC
>JAIJLI010000732.1 GCA_022722495.1 Dialister sp.
GCTTCGTCATCATCCTCCTTAAATAGCTCGCTATTCGCGTCAGATGATTCCTTGCTCTGTATAAAAATCCAAGAATGAAATCTGACAACGATTTAATCAGTGTTTCCTTAGGAAAGAAGAATCAGCCATGTTATTCAATGTACGATATGGACTCTTGAAGGGCATCAGTCACCTGCTGTGCGGGATGTCCTATGATCGGATCCTGTCCATCGGCCGCGTTTTGGGGCCATGCATCATGAACCGCATAGCCAAGCAGAGAAACCGCGGGGTCGAGCAGATGATGCGGGGCATGGGCATCCGCCGCGAGGAGGCAGAGAAGCTGCTTCACAAGGTCTACGAGCACATCGGCATGTCCGCGATGGAAATGATGTACATGCCGCGCCTCTGTAAGGAAAAGGATCATATCGATGACTACGTAAAGATCGATCATCCGGAGTACCTGGAGGCGGCGTATGCCGAAGGAAAGGGCATCGTCGGTCTGACGGCGCATATGGGAAACTGGGAATGGCTCGGTGCTGGTCTTGCGCTCCATGACTATGATACCTCGGCGATCGGCAAGAAGCAGGCCGATGACGCGCTGATGCGGATCATCAATGACTACCGCGCCCGCGCGGGGCAGCACATCTTCCTCACCGGGACGGGCGGCTATGAAATGATCGCAGCGGCGCGCTCAATGAAGAAGAATCACATCCTGGGCTTCCTCTCCGATAAGGACGGGGATGAGACAGGGATCCCGGTGCTCTTTATGAACCGCGTCTTCTCCTTCCCGCAGGGGCCTTGTGTCTTTGCCAGAAAATTCAAGGCGCCGATCCTCCCGCTCTTCATCGTGAGAAATGAAGGCGGGAAGGGTCACACGATCTGTATCGGCAAGCCGTTCTATTATGAAGAGACCGGGGATACGAAGAGGGATCTCATGACGAATGCACAAAAAATGGCGACGATCATGGAAGATTTCATCAAGGAACATCCCACCGACTGGCTCTGGTTCCAGCATCTCTTCTGGACACGGCCGGGACGCATCAAGATGTATATGGAGCTGACGGAGGAAGAGAAGAAGCGTTTTGCCCCCGGCATCAGCGAAGACTGGAATGAAACCAGAGGAGGCAAGTCGTGAGCAGAAATAAAAAGAGCATCTTTAGACGAAAAAGCGC
>JAIJLI010000733.1 GCA_022722495.1 Dialister sp.
CCTTCATATCGATGAACTTGGCCAGCTCAAGTCCGAAGCCGACGGTGCCGGAGGCACCGATCAACGGACTTGCCATCGGGATGCCAAGGAAATTCACAGCTAAAGAGCTCATAATACGACCTCCTCTGCTTTGAATACGGGGCCATCCACGCAGACTTTGTAGTGACCTTTGCCATCAGCTCTGTCACATACGCAGCCAAGGCAGGTGCCGATGCCGCAACCCATGCGGCGCTCCATGGAGACTTCGCAGGAGACGTTTGCTTCTTTCGCCATCTGCGCGGTGATACGCATCATGATGCCGGGTCCGCAGACGCAGGCTTCATCGACATTGCCATTCTTAAAGAGCTCGGGGAGGACGGAGACAGAGAATCCTTTGATCCCATAGGAGCCATCATCGGTGGTGACGATGAGCTCTTTCAGAGTCTTGGGGAAAAGGTCTTTCCAGAAGACTTCTTCTTTGTTGCGTCCGCCGATGACGACGGTCATCTGCCCTGGCTTTGCTTTTCTTGCCATGAAGAGGATGGGCGCGATGCCGACGCCGCCGCCGATGCCGACGATGTGATTTTTATCCATATCGAAGGCGGTGCCCAGCGGCCCCAAGCAGTCGACCACATCTCCTGCTTTCAGGTGGGACATGGCTTCGGTGCCTTTTCCGACGATGCGGTAAATGATCTCAAGGATGCCCTTCCCCGGTTCTGTGCCGGCGATAGAGATCGGGCGGCGCAGGATGCAGGTGGGGTCATTCACTTTCACATGGATGAACTGACCGGGCTTGGCGTCTTTTGCGATGAGCGGAAGCTCGAGGCGCATGCGCCAGATCGAGGGGCCGACCAGCTCATGGGTGAGGATGCGGCCTTTTTCTACATAGCCTGCCATATCAATTCTCCTTCACATAGTCCTGAATAGCTTCGACATGCGGTTCGCTCGAAGAAGCTGCCATGACGCGCAGGACTTCCTTCGCGGTATCGAGGGAGGTGATGCAGGGGATCGCAAGCTCGACAGCGATGCGGCGCAGGTCATAGCCTTCCTGCTCGATCTGGCTGCCATAGGAAATGGTATTCACGAGCATATCGACACGGCCGGACTTCAGGTACTTCTCACAGTTTTCGCCTTTTTCATGGATCTTCTTGATGATCTCGACCGGGATGC
>JAIJLI010000734.1 GCA_022722495.1 Dialister sp.
TTCTTGGTGATATCACTGGCAAGAATGTAAGCATTAGCGGAACCAATGGCACCATTGAAACGACTGGCTCTATTGCAACAAAAGATAAAATCTATGCAGATAATGGGGCTAAACTGGCAGATATTGATATTACTGGAGATACCATCTCTAATGGTCAGTCATCTGTAAAACTGGATAAAGAAGGAACTGTTACTATTAATGGCAAAGTATCCGTGAACCAGAATGGAAAAGTAAGTGGCGTAGCTGCTGGGGATATTTCTGAAAAATCTACTGATGCCGTCAATGGCAGCCAGCTCTTTGCAACCAACCAGCAGGTAGCACAGAATGCCCAGAGTATCAATAAATTGGGCAACCGCATCAACAAAGTCGGTGCTGGTGCAGCCGCTTTGGCAGCGCTCCATCCGTTGGACTTCGATCCAGATGACAAGTGGGATTTCGCAGCAGGCTATGGCAATTACAATGGCGAAAATGCAGCCGCTATCGGCGCTTACTATCGTCCGAATGAAGATACCATGTTCTCTGTAGGCGGCAGCTTCGGTAATGGTGAAAATATGATGAATGCAGGTGTCAGCTTGAAACTGGGCCAGGGCAACCATGTTTCTACTTCCAAGGTAGCTATGGCGAAGGAAATCAAAGACCTCCGAAAAGAACTGGAATGTCTGAAATCGGCTCTGTTGGATGCGAATGCCGGAAAGAAACTGGATACGTCTAAGCTCCAGCTCTTCCCAGATGTACCGAAGAATCACTGGGCTTATCAATATGTATCTACTTTGAAAGGCAATGGTGCGCTCACTGGTTACCCCGATGGAGAATTCAAAGGGGATCGTCCAATGACTCGTTATGAATTCGCTACCATGCTCTACAAAGCCATGCTGGAAGGGGCTACTCTGTCTGATAAGATTCTGAAAGAATTTGCACCGGAACTGGAACGTTTCACTGTGGATACAGTGCATCAGGACAAAGATGGCAAGCCTACTGTAGAAAGAGTTCGTACGGTAAAGGCAGAGAAATAGTATTCGTTGTTGGCTGTGAATCCTAATCACTCATTTGTAAAATAACCTGAAGTGGTAAACTAAAATTGGACACAGAGGGGGTAATCTTTAGACATACAGTGTACACTGCATAGGCAGTGCAAAATAAGCGCTGGAC